>JBIIXW010000258.1:0-3910 GCA_044347165.1 Chthoniobacteraceae bacterium | reverse complement strand
TGCCCATTCAAATCCAATGTCGCCCCCGCCGTGTGCGTGAGATTCCCCGTCGTCGGCGTCACCACCGGATTCGACACCGTATAACTCGTCGGACTCACAATCCCCGTGATGATCGTGTTCGCTGGTACATTCGTTCCCGTCACCACCATCCCCGGCACCAAGTTCAACGTCGTCACCGTATCCGACCCTCCGAGTGTCACCACATTCGATCCCGACGTCGTCACCGGACTCGCCGTCGTCACCACCGCCCCGCTCCGAACCGTAGTCGCCCCCGCTGGCAATCCCGAAGCACTCTCCAGTTTTACCGTCCCATTCGCAATCGTGAGATCTCCCGTGAACGTTCCGGTATTGTTGCCCCCCAAAATCAACGTGCCCTGACCCGCCTTGAACACCGCATCCGCACCCGACCCCGACTGCGTCACTTGCCCAATCAGATTCAACGTCCCCGCACTCTGCGTTCCCGAAACAATCCCCGTATTCAACACAGCCCCGTTCCCAAGCGACACCGGACCCGCCAAACCCAACCACCCCGCCGACAACGTGCTCAACGGACCGTTCACCACATTCAACACCGCCTGATTCCCCATCGTAAACGATCCCGTCACCACCGCCCCAAACGGCGACCCCAACATGTCCACCGACGAAGTCACCCCATCCCCCAAGGTGTAGTCATTCGAAATCCGACCCGCCCACTGGAAGTTGTTCGCCGCCGTCGGCCGGCCCACCGGATAATACAGGTTCGACGGCGTCAACGCCTGATACCCGTTCGGCGCACCACTCGCCAACGTGTCCGGCCCCGAATAAAGCACCCGGTAACCCGCGCCGCCCGCCGCATTCTGGGCTTTGAAGGCAATGTGATGCAGCCCCGCACTCAGCGGCAATGACGTCACCGAGGTGTCGTACATCGCAGTCCCGCCACCCGTCGCGTTCAACTGCACAATCGCGTTGCCGTCGATGTACAAAATCATCTGATCATCCACCGCCGACACAAACGAATACGTGCCAGGCGTCGTCACCCGCAAATACCCCTCCATCGAAATAATCAAATTCGTGTTCGGCAAAGTGCCCGGACGAATCGACATGCTCGCATCCCCAATACTCGGCAACGGCGGCAACATCGCCGACGGAGCCATCCCCGAAATCTCCGGCGAGAGGGTGTTCCTCGCCGACGAACCCGAAAACACCGTCGTCCGCAACCCGCCCGACTGGAACCCCGACGCCAAGGCATTCGCCAACGTCATCGTCGACGCCTTCACCACCAACGGCGTGTTGCCCGCCAACACCACCGGGTTCGTCTGCGAAACCGTCGTCGCCCCCAACGTCAACACATCCGGGAATAACAAAGACCCCGCACCCACATTCACCGGCTTCAACGCCGGATCCGTCCCGTAATCGTAAATCGTCACCACCGTCCCCGCCGAAGGATTAATCCGCACCGGCGTCCCCCCACTCGTGTTCATCTTCAAAATCCGCAACGCGTACGAGTTCGACGCCGTCACATTCAACACCTGCCCCCCATACATCGACACCGTCGGTACCTCCACCGTGTTCCCCGTGTTCGCCCCGTTGTTGCCAATGTCCAACGTGAACCCCTTCGCCCCCAACGCCGTCGCCAACCCCGACGAATACGTCACCACCCCCAAACTCGTCGCCCCATTGTTCAACAACCGGATCAATCCCGAGTTCCGAACCGTCACCGTCCCCGACATCAACGGAGACGCCACACCCCCATTCAATCCCGCCAACGTCAACGTCCCCGCATCCAAGAACATCCCCCCAGCAAACCCGTTGTTGTTCACCAAACGCAACGTGCCCAACCCACGCTTCACCAGCGACGAACTATCGTCCACCCCGCCAATCACTCCGCCCAACGTCAATACCGCCTGCGGCGCCTCCACATTCAAAATCGTCTGACCCACCCCCAACACCGTATTCCCGTTCAACGCCAAATCATTCACCCCCAGAAAATCCAGCGACGACCCCATCACAAAATCATTCGCCATCGCCAACCCCGCCGCCCCAGACAACAACTTCGTCCCACTCGCCATCGTCAACACCCCCGTCCCCACCGGACCCGACGTCACCACCGACCCCGCCGTCGACGGCACACTGCTCACGCCCACCACCAAACCGCCCCCATTCACCCGCACCCCTCCGGGGAACGTATTCGCCGCCCCCATCTGCAACAAACCCGCCCCCGTCTTCACCACGCCACCCACCCCGCCCGAATCCATCACAAACGCCGACACAGACAACGACGGCGTGTACGGCGCCACATTCGTTTTCCCAAACAACGTCACCGGCGCCACGTTCCACGTCCGATCCGCCCCGTTCAAATCCACATTCCCCGTAATGGTAGACACCGCCCCGGGGTTTGAAGAGTTCGCCACAATCCCCCCCGTCATCACCAACGGCTGCCCCGCCGAGAAAGTCAGGCCCGTTCCCGTCGCCGTCGCATAAGCGTCCAACGTCAACTGCGTCGCCGAATCCACCGACACCACCCGCGCCCCAGTCGGCACATTCGCCCCCGAAACCACCATCCCTGGCAACACCCCCGCCGTGCTCGCCACCGTCACCACCGCCGACGCCGAATTCGTCGCGCCCGCCGTCAAACTCGCAGAACCCACATTCACCGTCGGTGCCGACCCCGCCCCGTTCTCAAACACCAACCCACCCAACGTCTGCGGGAAGTTCCCAAGATTCAGCGTCGCTCCGCCATGCAGAACCGGCGTAATGCCTGACGCAATCTGCCCCGCCAACATCGCCTGCACCGTCGCCCCGTTGATCGTCAACGCCTTCGTCGGATCCACTCCCGCAGGCACCGCCACCACCGAAGCCCCATCCGCTGAGGGAACCGACAACCGAACCGTCCCGCCATTCACCACCATCCCGCCCGTAAACGTTTGCTGCGCCGTAATATTCAAAAAGTTGCTCGTTCCGCCCGCATCCGTTGACGACACCACCAACCGCCCCGTACCCACGCCATGATCCGCAAAAGTCGCCCCAAGATTAAACACACGATTCCCTCCTCCAAAGGGAGCCACCTGAACATACAAGTCCGACGCAACCCCCAACGCCCCAGCCCGAATCGTCCCATTCGTCAGCGAGTGAGTCAGGTTGTCCGTCGCAGAACTCAACATCAAACCGCCCGCCGACAACGTCAGCGCTCGACCACCCAGATCCAGCGAAGTCGCGGCTCCAGAATACTCCAACACCAATGTGTTCACCGTCGCATCCGCCGATAACGTCGCACCCACCGTAAGCCGAATGTTGTCCGTCGGTTGCAACCACGCCGACGTCAGGCTACTGCCCGAATACCCCGCAAACCCCGCCGTGTTCAACGCCCCCACCCCAAGCCCCGGAACGTAACTGGCAAACCCTCGCCCAGAGGTCGCCCATCCCCCAATAATGTTGTCGGTCAAAACTGGCTCCGCCGTGAAATACACATTCGACCCGTTCATTGCGCCCAACGTCAAACCCGCCCCGTTGAAGTTCACCGTCGCCCCGCTCGCCACATTCCTCGTCAACGACCCAAACCGCATCGCAGCCCCACCCGTCCCGGAGTTCTGACCGTTCGCGAGGATGTAGTTGAATCCTCGCTCCAGCGTCAACGCACCCATCACCTCAAACGACTGCGTCTGATTTCGACCGATCAACTGTAACGTCGCCTGAGACAACCCCACCGGCGCCGCATCCCGAATCCGGTCGTTCAGGTTAAATAACCCATTCTGACTATCCAACGTCAGTGCCGAGTTTGACACCTTCAGCCCCGAGGTGCCCGATAACGTCCCGCCATCCATCAGCGTCAAGGCTGACCCAATGAACGTCTCGCCCGTGTAGCCATTGTCGCCGCGCATTCGGGGCGCAGTTCCCGTAATGACCCCCGCTCGCGCAAACTACACATCCCCCG
>JBIIXW010000251.1:0-3982 GCA_044347165.1 Chthoniobacteraceae bacterium | reverse complement strand
ATGAGGATGTAGGGATTGTCGAGAATTGCCTCCATGCTCTCCGCGTTGGTCACGAAGTAGGGGGAGATGTAGCCCTTGTCGAACTGCATCCCTTCGACGACGTCGAGGGTGGTTTCGATCGACTTGGCTTCTTCCACCGTGATGGTTCCGTCTTTGCCCACCTTGTCCATTGCGTCGGCAATGATGTTGCCGATTGCGGTGTCCCAGTTTGCGGAAACCGTGGCGACCTGCGCGATCTCGGTGCGGTCTTTGACTTTCTTCGAGATTTTGCCGAGTTCAGCAACGATGGCCGTCACGGCCTTGGTGATGCCGCGTTGGAGGGACGTGGGGTTTGCACCGGCGGTCACGTTCTTCAAGCCTTCGCGATAGATCGCCTCGGCGAGAACGGTAGCCGTCGTGGTCCCGTCACCTGCGATATCGCTCGTTTTGGAAGCGACTTCGCGGACGAGCTGGGCGCCCATGTTTTCGTACGGATCTTCGAGTTCGACTTCCTTCGCCACCGTTACACCGTCTTTGGTGATGGTGGGTGAACCGAACTTCTTGTCGAGGATGACGTTACGACCGGCTGGTCCGAGCGTCGCCTTGACCGTTTTCGCGAGTTTTTCAACGCCGCGCAGGAGGGCCTGACGTGCTGTTTCGTCGAACAGGAGTTGTTTTGCTGCCATATCAGTATGTTCTTAGATGATTGTGGTTGAGGGTTATCCAACGATGCCGAGGATGTCGTCCTCGCGCATGATCAAGTAGGACGCGCCGTCGAGCTTCACTTCGGTTCCGCCGTACTTCGAGATGAGGACTTTGTCGCCCTTCTTGACGGTGAAGTCGATGAGCTTGCCGTCTTCGTCACGCTTACCGGTGCCGAGGGCGACGACTTCGCCTTCCTGGGGTTTTTCTTTTGCGGTGTCGGGGATGATGATCCCGCCTTTTTTGACTTCCGCTTCTTCGATCGGCTTCACGAGGACGCGATCACCGAGGGGACGGATTTTCACTGCCATGTTCGTTCTGTGGTTTTTGGTTTGGTTTGGTTTCTACTGACTCGACCTCTGCCACAAACCGCGGCGGGCCGATTCGGTAAAGTGTTTTGAAATCATCGGCTTAGGATTTACCTCCTTTGCCGAGATCTTCGAACTCTGCGTCGATGACGTCGTCATCCTTGCCGCCACGTTTGGCTTTGGCATCTGCTTCACCGCCGCCGGAGGCTGCGGTCGCATCGGCGGTCGCACTGCTGGGTGCGGCGTTCTTGTACAGTTCTTCGCCAACGGCTTGGAACTTCGCCTGAAGCTCTTCATGAGCGGACTTAATCGCGTCCTCATCCGAGCCCTTCAGTGCATCGCGAACTTTGTCGATGGATGCTTGGAGGTCGCTGCGTTTGTCCGCAGGGAACTTATCGCCTGCGTCCTTGAGCGCCTTTTCGCATTGGTAGGCGAGGTTGTCCGCGTTGTTGCGGGTTTCCACGCGTTCCTTTGCTTTTCGGTCTTCCTCCGCGTGAAGTTCGGCTTCGCGCTGCATACGCTCCACTTCGTCTTTGCTGAGTCCGCTGGAGCCTGTGATGGAGATTTTCTGTTCTTTCCCGGTGCCAAGGTCCTTGGCGGAAACGTGCAAAATGCCGTTCGCATCGATGTCGAAGGTGACCTCGATTTGAGGGGTACCACGAGGGGCTGGAGCGATACCATCGAGGTGGAATGTTCCGAGCTTCTTGTTGTCGCGTGCCATGGGGCGTTCCCCTTGTAGCACCTTGATTTCCACGCCCGGCTGGTTGTCGCTGTAAGTCGAGAAAATCTGCGATTTCCGAGTCGGGATGGTGGTGTTTCTCGGAATCATTGGCGTAGCCACTTCGCCTGCGGTTTCGATGGCGAGCGTGAGCGGCGTGACGTCGAGTAGCAGCACGTCTTTCACGTCACCACGGAGGACACCGCCTTGGATGGCTGCGCCGATGGCGACGACCTCGTCCGGATTTACCCCTTTGTGCGGTTCTTTCCCGATGAGCTTGCGTGCAGTTTCGACGACGCGCGGCATGCGCGTCATTCCTCCAACGAGGACGAGCTCGTCGATTTGGTTTTCTGAGAGGTCGGCATCCTTCAAGCAGGCGCGGACAGGTTTCATTGTCCGCTCGAAAAGATTGTCAGTGAGCTGTTCGAGTTTGGCTCGGGTTAGACCTTTCTGGATGTGCTTCGGACCGGTTTGGTCTGCCGTGATGAAGGGGAGGTTGATGTCGTACTGTTGGGAGGACGAGAGGGCGATTTTGGCTTTCTCGGCTTCTTCCTTGATGCGTTGAACCGCGTCGGGCTGCTTCGTGAGATCGATGCCGGTGTCGGCTTTGAACTCACTGAAGAGGGTGTCCATAATGGCGTTATCCCAGTCGTCACCGCCGAGGTGAGTGTCGCCATTCGTGGCCTTCACTTCGAACACGCCGTCACCGATTTCCAACACGGAGATGTCGAAGGTTCCGCCGCCGAGGTCGTACACCGCGATTTTTTCGTCGCGCTTTTTGTCCAAGCCGTAGGCGAGCGAGGCTGCTGTGGGTTCGTTGATGATGCGAAGAACTTCGAGGCCCGCGATTTTACCAGCGTCTTTGGTCGCGTTGCGTTGCGAATCATTGAAGTACGCAGGGACGGTAATGACGGCTTGGGTGATGGTTTCGCCGAGTTTCGATTCTGCGTCCGCCTTGAGTTTCGCGAGGATCATCGCGCTGATTTCTGGCGGGGAGTAGCTCTTCTTCTCACCGTTGACGGTCACTTGGATGTGGGCGTCGCCGTTGGGGGCTTTGACCACTGTGTAGGGTACGCGGTAGAGTTCGTCTTGCACTTCATCGAACTTGCGTCCCATGAAGCGTTTGACCGAAAAAATGGTGTTTTGGGGGTTAGTGATGGCCTGCCGCTTTGCAGCTTGGCCGACGAGGCGTTCGCCGTTCTTGGCGAAGGCAACGACGGAGGGTGTGGTACGAGCGCCTTCGCTGTTCTCGAGGACGACGGGTTCGCCGCCTTCCATGACGGACATGCAGGAGTTGGTGGTGCCTAGATCGATTCCGAGGATTTTAGCCATAACGTGAGTTTGATTTTGTGACCTCCTTCAGCATTGGTGGTGCCGTGAGTGTTTAGGTGCGATGGAAGTGTCAGAAAGGTAGGTGTTTGGTGGTTATTTGCGGCTCGATTGACGGGTGTTTGTACGGGTTCGTAAGTGTCAGTATGGCGCATTAAATGAGACCTTGTGGCGCTTTTTGGTGGATGTGGCGCATTTTGCGTTCAGGCGCTGGCACACCAAGTGCGCTCTCCCCCGGCATGCAACTGAGACGTATCCTTTCCTCGATGGTGTGTGTGTCCGCTGTTTTCCAACTAGCCAGCGCTGCGGATTGGCCGAACTGGCGGGGCGTGGATCGCGATGACATCTCGAAGGAGACTGGTTTGTTGAAGGAGTGGCCGGAGGCGGGGCCAAAGAAGCTTTGGACGACGGATGTTGCGGGGCTGGGCTACTCAGGGTACGCGGTGGTGAAGGGTGTTTTGTACACGATGGGATTGGAGGACGGGCTGGAGTACTTGATTGCGATTGATGCGAAGGACGGGAAGAGGAAGTGGAAGTTGGAGGTAGGGCCACAGCTTTCGAATAACTGGGGCGACGGACCTCGTGGAACGCCTTCTGTGGCGGGGGAGTTCGTCTACGCGGTGAGCGGGCAGGGCAATGTGGTGTGCGCGGGTGTTGCGGAAGGGAAAAAGGTTTGGGACGCAGATTTGAAGAAGTTTGGAGGCAAAGTTCCGGGGTGGGGATATACGGAAAGCCCTCTGGTGGAGGGGAATCTTCTGATCGTGACGCCGGGTGGTAAAGAGGGGACGTTGCTTGCGCTTGATTTAAAGACAGGGGCGAAGGTTTGGCAGTCGACCGGGTGGGAGGATGGTGCGCACTACTCCTCGCCGATTGCGGTAACCCACAACGGGGTGCGTCAGGTGATTCAGTTGACCTCGCAAAACGTTGCCGGAGTCGATGTTAAGGA
>JBIIXW010000089.1:0-12743 GCA_044347165.1 Chthoniobacteraceae bacterium | reverse complement strand
TCTCTCAAAAGCGTTGATGAACGCACGCGCACTGCCTCTATCACCGCAATCTCACGCTTTCTCAACGCCTTCGCCAACACCGATACCCCGCTTCCGTCGTCCGCAACCGGCCTAGCACTCCTCTGGATCGACGAGGCAGAGTGCTCCCTTCGCTACCTGCCAGACCGCAAAGAAAACGAGGACGGACGCCGCAGAATCGGTCGCGTGTACGGTTTCTTTGATTCCGGAGCCCAGTCGCGATTCAGCGCAATCGCACGCAAAACCGTGCTCGATCTCGCCCCGGACACCGCCGTCATCGACCCCGCCAACCCCGCCCTCGCGCAGCGCATCCGGCAAATACGCATCCAACTCCAAATCGGCGACCCTTCGGCATCCACCCTCAGCGAACTGAAACCATTCCTCGATAAACACCCCGAACTCCGATCGCACCTCGTCAGCCGTTACCTAGAAGGCTGGATGCTCCAACGCTCCCAGCCCGATGAAAGTGAGGAGATCAAACAAATGCGCGCCAACGGGTTTTTCATCCCAAAAACGGCCGGCCTCCCCGTCACACGCGCCCGACAAATCCAGAACCTCAAAGAGTTCAGTGAGCTCCTGCCAAAGCTGCGAGAGCTCTCAGGGAACACCCTCAAGCCCGACCTCGAAGTCCGCGCATTCGCCTCGCTCCACAGTCCCGCAGAGGTCTTCCTCGCCGAAGACATCGAACGCATCTTCGGAAAACCTGAAACACTCAAACTCGAAACCGTTGCAGAACTTGCACAGGTACTTCGAAAAAATCTCGCCTCCCTCTGGGACGATCCGTCCGTCCAACAACAACAGGGCACCAACCGCACAAAATCCGAAACCGAGAACCAAGTACGACGCGGATACGCCACCGCCGTCGACCTCGTCAAACGCTCGCTCGCAGCAAACGAGGGCGATTGGCAAAGCCTCCGCACCTGCGCCCTCACTTTGTTCGATGCCGCTGAGTTCGAGTTCAAAAAGAAAGGCCCCCTCGAAACGTATCTCGTCGGACGAAAAGAAGCCCTCGCCCTGTTCCAACGCAGCGCCGAGGCCTACAACAAAATCGCCCCCTCACTTCCAGAATCAAAATGGACCGTAGACCCCTACCTTCCCTGGATTAGCGCCATGCTCGGTGCAACAGACCTCGCGCGGCTCAAATGGGCCGAAGGTCGTCCCGAGCCCGCCTACACCCCCATCACCACCACGCTGAACACGCTCCCTCCCGAAGTTGCAGCTCACCACCGCTCGCTCCTCGCAAAGCTCGCCGAATCCGCGCTGCCAAACATTCAGCCCGCGATGCGCCGAAAAATTCTCGCAGCCATTGATCAAATCGTCGGTCCCGAATGCAAGGAAGCCGCAACCATCCGCCGCACTCTCGAGTCTTACGCCCAGCTCACCGCAGAATCACGGCTCCTGCTTCAAATCGACGGTCCTGCCGAACTCGCCGCCGATACCCCCTTCGGCGCAATGCTCTTCCTTGATTACACCCCTCAACTGGGTCGCGAATCAGGGAACTTCACCAAGTACCTCCTCAATCCAGGAAACACCGCCGCAAACAGCCCCTTCATGAGCATGATGATGGGCGGACAAAAACCGCCCAACTACCGCGACGATCTCCTAAAAAACATCCGAACCGCCCTCCAAAACACCTTCGAAATCAGCGCCTCCGTTTTCCACTCGGAATCCGTCACCCCCATGGCGGGACACACCGACGGATGGCTCCGCACCCCCCTCGCTTACCTGGTTCTCAAACCCAAAAACGCAGCAGTAGACGTCATCCCACCCATTCAGATTGACCTCGAGTTCGCCGAAGCATCCCAGCAAGTCATTCTGCCCGTCACCTCCCAAGCAGAGCCCCTCCGCATCCACCCAAACAGCGGCCCCAGACCCACTGAGGATCTCTCGCTATCCGTCACCGTCGACGAACGCGAATGGACGTCAAAACAACGGCTACAGATTGAAATCGATGCGAAAGCCAAAGGGCTCATCGGCGATCTGAACACCCTCATCAACGCTGACTTCAAAGACTTCGAAGCGAACACGGCCGATACCGGAAATAATCTCGACGAGTTCAAAACCGAGGAAAACCGAGCGTGGGCGCAAACATCGCGCTCTTGGCAAATGACGCTCACTCCAAAAATCGGACGAAATCCCGCGCGCATCCTGCCACCCGCCCTGCGCCCCGACGTCACCGCAAAAATCGAGTACCGAAGCTACCGAGACGCCGACCTCGTCACCCACCCAGAATCCATCACCAAATCAGGCATCCCGCTCACTGGATCCTCCACGGGTTCATGGCTTCGCGCCTTGCTCGCCACTGGGATTGCGGGCGCTGTCGCCTTCGCACTCCGAAATCGAATCCGAAAGCCCGCGCCCAAGTCGGACTCCCCCGCACTTCCCGCCGAAATCACCCTGATTTCAACGCTGCGTTTCCTCAACCGTTGCGCCAAATCGGGCAAGGTTCCAGAGGCGCTCAGCGAGACGCTCACCGTCGATATTCACCGCCTCGAAGCCCAATGCTTCGCCCCGAACGACCAATCAACACCCCCAAGCGTCGAGCAACTGACCACCCTGCTGCATCGCTACCGATCCTTCGCCAGTTAGCCTCCTCCGACTCATGCGCCTCCCGCCCGTCTTCCGTCTGCTGCTGCTGTGCGTCCTCAACTCGAGTTGGGCCGACGATACCGCGACTTTACTCCACCTCCTATCGAAACCAGGCAACGTCACCATCCCCGCCGGCGACTATCACCTCGAGGGAACCAAACCGATTCCTCTGTCATCCAACACCACCGTCTTCGCCCACGGTGCGCGCTTCATCCTCCCCAAAAAACTCCCAGACCAAGCGCGACTCATCCTGTTCTCCGGAAACAACATCTCGAACCTCACGTGGATCGGAGGCGAGTTCATCGGCAACGTTTTTGATCCCGCTCGCCAAGCAAACGACTGGGAGCCCAACGCAAACACCAAGGGCATCGAAATCACCACCTCACAACCCGGTGCCACCCACGACCTTCTCTTTCGAGAAATCCGATCGGAAGGAATGGCCGGAGCCGTCATTGGCATTCACGGCCTGGCAGACCGAAAATCAGAATCCCACGTTTCCGCATTCGCCGAGCGTGTCGCCCTCGAAAGCTGCACCCTCCTCCGAAGCGGAAAGTTCATGTGGGACTACGGATACCTCTGGCAAATCGTCACATTCGCCGAATCGTTCGAACCCTGGGAAGTCGAACGCGCACATCGCTACTTCCGCTCAGACCTTCTTCACGACGTCGCGTTCGCAGAAAACTCAGAGCGCCTCCTCGTCGATAACGCAAACGGCAACCTCAAACGCAGCACGTCCGACGCACCCGCCCAAGCCATCACCCTCATCGGCTCCAACCTACCCCCTGAACTCGTTCGCGGCCGGCAATACTTTATCACGGAGGCCGGACCCGATTTCATCCGCGTCGCCCACGCGCCAGACGGCCCTGCGATTCGGTGCAGTCGTTCTGGTGAGGGGCGCATCGCACGCGACGTGTTTTCGCATTACCTCGCAGCCTACGCCCCAAAAGGAAGCGGCCCCGGCAAGGGCGCGTTCGATATCGTCGCCGCGCGCGACGTGCGCGTCACCGGATGCCAACTCAGCGCCCTCGGCGATACCATGCACATCCAACGCTGCGAGAACGTCATTTTTGCAAATAACCACATCATCGGCAGCCGCATGGGCGCTTTCTTCCTCGCTGAATACTGTCGTAACGCCTCCGTCACCGGAAACCTCGTCGACGGCACGAACGGTAGCCGCGTCATCAGCGTCGAAAAAAGCTGCACAAACGTCACGATGACAGGCAACACGTTCCGAAATGGAGGTCGTGGCGCTTGGATCAATCAACCCGTGAACTTCGTAATGACGGGCAACCTGTTCATCAACAACACCCAAAAAAATCACCCAGACCCGCGCGTGGGCCGCATCGCTTACCAAAACGGCAAGCCCGGAGCTTTCCCCGAACTCTATTTCACACTCCACGAGGAAAACGGCTCCTACGGCCCCGTCGTCGTTCGCAACAATATCTTCCAGCTCGGAGAACATTGTCCGCAGGAGGCGGTCACTTTCGCGCCAAACGGACACGACCTCATCTTTGAAGACAACCTCTTCACCACCAAACCCGCCGTGGTTGTGGCAGACCCCTCCTGTGTCCGTAGCACCTTCTCCGAAAATCACGGCGGGACCTTCATCCCGCGCAAAGTCGACTTCAACCACGGCCGCCGCTAAGCAGCGCTCGCCCCCATTCCACGGCACACGACCCGCTCCCGAACCGCTGTGAATCTCCCGCGAAGAACCTTCTTTCGCCGCGCTTTTTGCTCCAGCGCAGCCCTCTCCCTTCACCTGATGGCCCCTGAAGTCGAGGCTTCTGAGCAAGCCCTCGACCACACATCGCAACACCTCCTGCTGCTGGGTGACTTTGGAAGCAACGACGGAGCCCAACGTCAAGTGGCCGAGGCCATGTCGCGGTATGTCGCCGATTCAAAAATGAGACCCGATGGGCTGATCCTCCTCGGCGATAATTTTTACAACGACTTCGGCCCCGTCGAACGCCTTCCCAAAGCCCGGTGGCGCGAAGGCTTCGAACAAATGTACCCCGCCGCAATCTTTCCCGGCCCCTGTCCCGCCGTCCTCGGCAACCACGATTATCTCGACTGGCTCGATGGGCCAGACGCACAAATCGCGTACGCGAAATCAACCGAAACGCGCTGGCACATGCCGGCAAAATGGTACCGGAAAGATTGGGGGAACCTGGCAACGTTCCTCTTCATCGACACAAACACGCGCGCCATCAACGGATCCGGATTCAGCTTCTCCAGCCAAGAATCCCAACGATTCCATCTCGACCCCAGCGAGGAGACGAACCAGTGGATCTGGCTCGAAGAACAACTGCGCTCTCCCCGAGGAACTTTCACCTGCGTCGTCGGACACCACCCCGTTTTCTCAAACGGAATGCACGGAGACCACCGCGAGCTCATCGCCACGCTTGCCCCCCTCTTGAGAAAGCACCGGGTGCACTTCTACTTCTCAGCCCACGATCACGACCTCCAACACCTCGAAATCGACTCCCTCCCCACCAGCTTCATTCTCTCCGGTGGCGGAGGCGCCCATCAACGCCCCTTCGCGCGCGAACGCCACAACGCCCCCTTCTTTCGCAGCGTCCTCGGTTTTTCTCACCTGTCCGTTTCCCCTGATCGTTGCACACTTCGACACATCGACTCCAATGGCAAGCTGTTGCATGCCATGGAAAAACGACCCGACCACTCTTGGAACTTGCTCCGTTAACAACGCACTCCATCCAGCGGGAAACGTCGCCTCAGACCACCGAACCCGACCACCCCAGCTTGCTCCGCAAGCGCCCGTAAAAATCCGATTCTCTCGGAAACGCCAAACGCAACGGACGGTCCGCACGACTCGCCACCAACAAATCTCCCTCCCCAAGCATCAACGGCTCACGTCCGTCCAATGCGACCGCCATACCCGCCTCCTGCACCAGCGGTCGAATCAAAATCTCCCGCCGATCCTCCACCACAAGACTGCGACTCATCAACACGTGCGGACAAATCGGCGTCACAACCATCACCGCCGCTTCCGGTGATAAAATCGGCCCTCCCGCACTCATGGAGTACGCCGTCGAACCCGTCGGTGTCGAAATGATCAACCCATCCGCCGTGTACTCACTCACCACATGCCCCCCAATCGACAACTCCAGCCGAATCACCCGCGAATGATCCCCGCGAAACACCACCACCTCATTCAACGCCGTCCCGTCAAACCGCACCGCTCCCTCTCGCATCACCCGTAACCGAACCAGCGCCCGCTCACTCACCCGATACCCCCCCCCCACCACAGCCGCCGCCGCCGCCGCAAGATCGTTCGCGCCAAACCCCGCAAGAAATCCGAGCGTCCCCAAATTAACCCCGCAGAGCAAAGGCGTCGCCTCCCCCAGCGCATGCACCAATCCCAGCATCGTCCCGTCACCCCCCAGCACCATCACCGCATCCACCTCACCCAAAACTTGGTTCAACGGTCCCGAACCACTTTCCCCCACACACTCGGCCGACACATCGTCGTAAACCACCGCCGCCCCCATTCCACGCAAACAACGAGCAACCTCCGCCGCCGCAGCCGGAACCGCCGTCTTTCCCGAGTTCAAGTAAACCGCCACGCGCATCACTCCCAACCTCACGCAAAAACCCCATCAAACGCAACTCCACATGCTGCGACTGAGATTCCTTCGCAATAAGCGCCTTGATACCACGTCTCAAAACATCGACCATTCACTCGGCGTTATACCCCGCAGGATTCCATGGAAAACCCAGTCCCCCTCAGCTCCCTGAAACCCGGCGACACCGCCACCATCACCCACTTCACCCTCAGCGCAGAAATCCGGCAGCGACTCCTCGAACTCGGCCTCACCGAAGGCACCCCCTGCGAAATCCGACGCTTCGCCCCCCTCGGCGATCCCCTCGAAATCCGCGTCAGAAACTACAACCTTTCCCTCCGAAAGGCCGAGGCCGACGGCATCCTCGTCACCCCCACCGAGGCGCTCTAACCCCAACGCCCGCGTGCATTCCAACACCACAGCCGCCCAAAACGCTCACCCGACGTCCGACGTCTGGAGGCGCGTCGCTGTCATCGGCAACCCGAACTGCGGAAAAACATCCCTCTTCAACGCCCTCACCGGACTCCGTCAGAAAGTCGGTAACTACCCCGGCGTGACCGTCGAAAAAAAAGAAGGCACCTTCTACGGCTCCCACGGCGAACTCATGCGCCTGCTCGACCTCCCCGGTTGCTACAGCCTCCAAGCCCGCTCCCCCGACGAAGCCATCGCCCGAGATGTCCTTTTCGGACGAGTCCCCGGCGAAACCATCCCCGACGTTGCTGTCATCGTCCTCGACGCCTCCAACCTCGATCGCAACCTCTACCTGCTCAGCCAAGTCCTCGAACTCGGCATCCCCTCCGTCGTCGTTCTCAACATGATCGACGCCTCGGAAAAAGCCGGCCTGCGCGTCGATCGCGAAAAACTCGAACTCCTCCTCGGCGTTCCCGTCCTCACCACCGTCGCAAACCGTAACACCGGAATCATCGCCCTCCGCCAAGCCCTCTCCCGCGCCGTCCTCCCGCGCCCCTCCCTCCGCGTCCCACTCCCCGCCGCTTTCGAAAACGCCACGGCTCGAACCGCCCCCCGACTCAACCTCCCCTCCGGCATCGCCCGCGCTCAAGCCCTGCTCCTCCTCTCCGCCACCCCCAACCTGCTCGCCGAACAACTTCGCTCCGAACCCGAACTCAAAGCCCTCGTCGAAGCCGAACAAAACGCCCTCGCCGCAACCGGTATTGATGTCAACGCAGCCGTCGCCAAAGCACGTTACGACTGGATTCAAGTCGCCATCTCCTCCTCCGTCTCCGGCACCCGAAGCACCCAACCCACCCTCTCAGACCAACTCGACGCCGTCCTCACCCACCGCCTCTGGGGATGGCCCGTCTTCTTCGCGGCCATGGCCGCCATGTTCTTCTGCATCTTCACCATCGCCCAATGGCCGATGGACCTCATCGAATCCGCGCAGAAAACCTTCGCCGACCTCCTCTCCCAGTCCCTCCCAGATTCCGACCTCCGCTCCCTCCTCATCGACGGAATCCTCTCCGGCGTTGGCGGCGTCGTCGTCTTCCTCCCCCAAATCCTCATCCTGACCTTCTTCCTCGGCCTCCTCGAAGACAGCGGCTACATGGCCCGCGCCGCCTTCTTGATGGACCGCATCATGTCCAAAGTCGGCCTTCACGGGAAATCGTTCATCCCCCTTATGAGCTCCTTCGCCTGCGCCATCCCAGGCATCATGGCCACTCGCACCGTCGAAAATCGGAAAGACCGCCTCGTCACCATCCTCATCGCCCCCTTCATGAGCTGCTCCGCTCGGCTCCCCGTCTACTCCCTCATGATCGCCCTCCTCCTGCCCGAATCCTCGGCATGGAAAAAAAGTGCGATCATCCTCTCCATGTACGCCCTCGGGGTCCTCGTGGCGTTCGCACTCGCTTGGGTCTTCAAGCGAACCCTCCTCCGCAGCGAAACACCCATGCTGCTGCTCGAAATGCCGCCCTACCGCGTCCCCGCACTCCGCGACGTACTCCTTCGCATGTTCGACCGCGCCAAAGTGTTCCTCCAACGCGCAGGCACCGTCATCCTCGCCCTCTCCATCCTCATCTGGACCGCCACCACTTACCCCAAAGCACCTGCGGACGCTCCAAAATCAGACGCTCTCGCCCACAGCGTTGCCGGCCGCCTCGGCAAAGCCATCGAACCAGCCATCCAACCCCTCGGCTTCGATTGGAAAATCGGCATCGGACTCGTCAGCTCACTCGCAGCCCGCGAGGTATTCGTCGGCACCATGGCCATCGTCTACAACGTCGAAAACGCCGACGATAACACCGAACTCCTTGTCACCGACATGCGGAAGGAAACGCGCCCAAATGGCGATCCTGTCTACACCCCTCTCGTCTGTGTCGGGCTCATGGTCTTCTACGTTCTCGCCATGCAGTGCATCAGCACCCTCGCCATCGTCCGCCGCGAAACCAATTCCTGGTCATGGCCCGCCTTCCAGTTCGTCTACATGACCGCCTTCGCCTACGCCGGCGCATGGCTCGTTCAGCTCATCGGAAAACCCCTCGGTTTCCACTAGCCAGCCTCAGGGATTTTAGCCCCCCCCTCCTCACACCGTCGGACGATTCGGAAGCTCAATCGCACGAATCCGGTCCATCACGCAGTCACTCACCCATTGATACGCATCCTTCCCCGCTGCACGTACTTCCTCCGGAGAAAACTGCATCAACTCCCCAACCACCACCGTCACATCCTCAAACCGAACCGCGCGACTCTCCGGCGGAAAAGCCCGGTAAGCACCAAAAATCCGCATCGGTAAAACCGGCGCACCTGTACGCGCCACCACAAAACCCACCCCCGGTTGCGCAGGCCCCATCTGCCCATCCCGCGTCCGCGTCCCCTCGGGAAACATCACCACCCCATTCCCCGCTTCCACAACCCGCACCGCAGTCTTCAACGCCGATAAATCCGTCTTCGTTTGATCAAACGGAATCACCCGCATCTTCGGAAATAACCCACCCAAAACCGGCCAGTCCAACAACGATTTCCGCGCAAAATAGTACACCTCACGCTCCGAGGAAATCCCAGCCAACGGCGGATCCATGAAGCTCTCGTGATTCATCGCCAACACCAATCCTCCATGCTGGGGAATCCGTTCCCGACCAATCACCCGATAGTTGAAACAGATGTTCGCCAACAACCGACTCGCCCAATACCCGAGCTGATAAACCAAGCCCATCCCAACGCCTCCTATCAAACACCCCGGGCTCTCGACAAACCCAGATCCGCAAGACTCCCCAACGCCGCCACCACCACCTCGTCCAACGTCATCTCCGAACTGTCAATCACCACCGCATCCGAGGGAATCACCAGCGGCGAGGCCTTCCGCGCACTGTCCTGACGATCCCGCGCCGCGATCGAATCCACAATCCCCTGCCCCGCCCGGCGACGCTGCCGAACCTCCTCCGAAGCATCAATGTACAACTTGTAAGGCGTCTCCGGAAAAACCGCCGAACCAATGTCCCTCCCCTCCATCACCACATCGCGCCCACGTGCCGCTTCCCGCTGCATCGCCACCAAACGCTCCCGAACCCCCGGATTTGCCGCCACCCGCGACACCATTCCATTCACCGCCTCCAACACCAACTCCGCCTCAAGCCGCCTCTCTCCACACCGCACAAACGAACGCCCCTCCTCAAATCCAATCCCCACCGCTCCCGCAGCAGCCACAACCGCCGCCGCGTCCAATGGATCAATTCCACCGTCCACCACCGCCCAAGCCGCAGCACGATACATCGCACCCGTGTTCACGTACAAAAAACCAAGCCGCGCCGCGACACGAGAAGCCACACTGCTCTTCCCCGACGCCGCCGGACCGTCAATCGCAACCACCACCGAACCCATAACCTACTCCGCCACCTCCAGGTTGTCCTTCTCCTCCGGATACAGAACCACCCGCACCGGCATCCCATCCTGCGTCCCCTTCACCACCGCACTCAGCGTGTCATAAAAACCCGGATACGACGTGTTCACACACCCGGTCCCCGTAATCACCGTCTCACCCTCCGCAAACATCCCCGCAATCGCAAACGACATCGCAATCCGGTGGTCCCCCAAACTATCCAACACCGCCCCCTTCAACTTCCCGCCCCCCGCAATCTCCAACCCGTCCGGTCGCTCCGCCACATCAACCCCCATCGCCCGTAAATGCCCAGCCACCGCCGCTAGCCGGTCAGTCTCCTTCACCCGCAACTCCGCCGCATCCGCAATCACCGTCGTCCCCTCCGCCAACGCCGCCGCCACCGCCAACACCGGAATCTCATCAATCACGTTCGGAATCTCCTTCCCCTCGATCCGCGTCGCCTTCAAATCCGCCCCCTCCACCTCCACCACTCCCATCGGTTCCCCCTCCTTCGAATGCACATACTCGCGAACCTTCGCTCCCATCCGCGCCAACACCGCCAAAATCCCCGTCCGACTCGGATTCAACCCCACATTGTTCACCCGAATCCGTGACCCCAACCGCGCCGCCGCCGCCACCAACCAAAACGCCGCACTCGAAATGTCCCCCGGAACCCGAAACACGCGCGCCTGAGGAATCTGCCCCCCTTCTACACTCACCTTCAAACCCTCCCGACGAACCCGAACCCCAAAAAACTCTAGCATCCGCTCCGTGTGATCCCGACTCAACACCGGCTCCGTCACCGAAGTCGTCCCCTCCGCCGCCAATCCCGCCAACAACACCGCGCTCTTCACCTGCGCACTCGCAATGGGAGAAACATAATCAATCGCCCGCAAAGCCCCCCCCTCAATCGTCAACGGCGGCAACCCCTTCTCCCCCTCCGCCCGCATTCTCGCCCCCATCAAACCCAACGGATCCATCACCCGCTTCATCGGACGACGACTCAACGACTCATCCCCAAACAACGTCGAAGTGAACGGTCTCGACGCCAAAATACCCGACATCAACCGCATCGTCGTCCCAGAGTTCCCACAATCAATCGGCGCTGACGGCGCCTCAAACCGACCACCCCGACCGTGAACCACCATCGTCGTCTCAGACGGACGCTCCACATGCACCCCCAACGCCCGCATCGCCCCCATCGTGGAAAGACAATCCTCGCTCGGCAAAAATCCCCGCACCACGCTCACCCCCTCACACAACCCCGCAAACATCGCCGAACGATGCGAGATGCTCTTGTCCCCAGGCACCTCGATTTCGCAGTTCAAGGCCGATGCGCGTGTGATTCTCCAATCCATAAAATTCAAACCGAAACACTAGGGGAAACGCACCCCGTCACGAACAACTTTTGCATCCTCCAAAAACTTTGCCAACTCACCAGTCTGCCCCGAGCCCGCCCGTCCCACCAACCCAATCAACGTTTCCACCCGCTCACGAAACGCCTCCAAAGCCGGAATCACGGACGCCGCATTATTCGCCAAAATCTCCGCCCACATCGACGGCAACCCCGACGCAACTCGCGTCGTATCCCGCAACCCAGGACCACACACCTCAAACGCGCGCGCATCCACCCCCGCAATCGTCGCCACCAAACCCGACGCAACCACATGCGGAAGATGGCTCACCAACGCAACCGCTCGGTCATGCTCCTCCGCCCCCATGCGCACCACCCGCATGCCCAACGCCGACCACATCCCCTCAACCGCCGCTACACCAGCCCCCCCGTCCTCCGTCTCCGGCGTTAAAACACACACCGCCCCGCGAAAAAGCCCCGCCCGCGCCGCCGCAATCCCCGCTCGATCCGATCCCGCCATCGGATGCCCCCCAACAAACACCGCCCCCACCCCACGAACCATCGCACCCAAATCGCTCACCACCCGCCCTTTCACACTACCCACGTCCGTCACGACTGCCCCAGAAACCAACTCCGAAAGCGCCGGCAACAACACCTCCCGCATCCGCTCCACCGGCACACACAAAACGACCAACTCCGCCCCCGAAACCACCTCCGAAACTCTCGCTGAAACCTCCACTCCCGGCAGCAACGCAGCAGCCTCCTCAAGCGCCTCCCGCCTCCGCGCCCACAACGCCACACGATCAAACCCGGCAACACCCGCCTCCATGGCCAGTGAGCCTCCCAACAACCCAGGACCCAAAATCGCTATCTTACGGGACATCTTGAAATACGTCGTCTGCCACTCAGCATTTGTCATGCAACCGCATCAAAGCCTCACGCGCAACCGATGAACCCAGAATACCTCGCCGCCATCACACTCCTGCAATCCCTCGGCGACCCACGCGAACAACTCGCCCTCCTCGCCGACTTCCATCCAAAACTTCCCCCCTTCCCCGCAGAAGCACGCACCGACGACAACCGAATCCATCAGTGCGCGACCCCCGTCTGGCTCCACACCTCCCTCATCAACAACACCCTCCACACAACCGCAGACAGTTCATCCCCCGTCGTCCGCGGCCTCGCGCGACTCACCGCCCTCGCCTTCCATCTCCAAACCCCCGAATCCATCACGGCCGCACCGCCCCTCACTCACCTCGAGCAAACCGGGCTCATCCACCACCTCTCGCCCACCCGCCAAAACGGTCTCCTCCACCTCGAAGCCGCTCTCCGCCAAAGGACCCGACATCCTTAAGCCGCTCCAAAGCCG
>JBIIXW010000202.1:0-3996 GCA_044347165.1 Chthoniobacteraceae bacterium | reverse complement strand
AAGAGTTAGAAGAGAAGGAGATTGGGGTGCGGTTTGATTTGGAAGCGGAGTTGCCGTTTGTGGCGATTGATCGGGCGCAGATGAAGATGGCGGTGTTCAACGTGATTCGGAACGCGTTCCAAGCCATGCGGAATGGGGGCGAGTTAACGGTTTCAACCCGATTGGATGGGGATTTTGTGCGAGTGGCCTTTGAGGATACGGGGGGAGGGATTCCTGCCGAGCGAATGGGCCGAGTCTTTGAGGCGTATCACACGTCTAAGCCCGAGGGGACGGGGTTGGGGTTATTGGTGGTGCGGCAGATTCTCCATAAGCATGGGGGCGAGGTGGATTTAGTTTCGCGGCAGGGACTCGGGTTAGAGGTGAGCTTTCGGTTGCCGCTGCATGTGAAGCAGGTTCGGCAACTGGCTTACGGGCCTGAAGCGCGGAGTGATGCTCGGTTTGAGAAGGAGATGCCGGTGATTGAGGTGGAGGCACGGCCGGTTGAGACGGGGGAGGGCGTAGCGCCATGAAAACGAAACGGCTCTGGGCGGTGTTGCTTGTTGGGGTGCAGTTAGCGGTTGGGGCGGTGTTTGCGCAGGGGCGGGATCCTGGGCCGATGACGGACCGGTTGAAGGGGATTTTGGATGTGGATCCGAACAAAAAGTTCGATCTGAGCAAGGCTCGGATCACCGGAAATGGGGTGGGGATCAAGGAGCAAAAGGTTTTTGAGGCGAAGGAGTTGGAGTCGAAGCGGTTTGAGGGGCTGAAATCCTTTTTTGCGAAGAAGGCCAACGAGGCGGATCGTATGGGTATCGGTTCGGATGCTCAGCGGAAACAGTTTGCGACTTCGCCGTATGCAGATGTTCGAAAGTTTTCTGCGGCGACACTGCCGACGGTGATGGCGGATGCGAATGGGCGGAGGTTTGATTTTGGAAGCGCGTCGGTGTCTCCCTTTGATGGGAAGAAGGCGAATACGGCCCTCTTCTCCAAAGTGGTTCCAACGCAGGTGGCGCAGGAGTCCGATTTAGTGAACAAGCCCTCGAAGCCTGGCGCGTTGAAGTCGTGGTCCTCTGCTTCTGGACGCGTGCTGTCGGTCGAAGAGGTGCGCGAGATTCTCAATCGGACCAAGTGATGTTTTGTCGGTCGGTGCGTGTGTTTGTCGCACCGTGGGGAAAGCTTTTTCTATCGAAAAGGCGGAGTGATTCGGCGACGATTACCGACCGATTTATGGATCCTTCACAGACAGAGGCGGTGAACCGAGCGTTTGAGATTTTGGGTGAGCACTTTGATCATGTGGTGATCGCGGTGGGAACCTATGACGAGGACAAGCAGTACACGACGTCAGCCAGTTACACGGGGGGAGTCGCGGCTGCGGTGGGGCTTTGTCGTTTGTACGAGACAAAGTGGATGGACGAGCATTTGTGGGGCGGGGGCGAAGATACAGAGATGGAATAGGCAAAGGGACGGGTCTGTCCCCGGTAGACCATTTTGGAAACACCCCTTCACCTCGGAATGGAACGCGGACCGCTGATTCTATCGACCCTCTTCTTTCTCGCGGGCTTTGCTCAATCGATGTTCGCGCTCGGAGCGCGGATGCGCGGGGTGTCACGTTGGTATTTTCTTTCGATTCTTGGTGGGTTTGGGTTCCAGATTGCGTGGTTGGCGGAGCGAGGAGAGGTGCTGAGGCGCTGTCCGCTGACGTCCAGTTTCGATGTGCTGGTGTTTATTGCGTGGTCGATGGTGTTGTTTTACCTCGTGATTGGTCCGGTTTATCGGGTGTCGCTTCTCGGGTTATTTACGGCGCCGGCTGCGTTTATTTTGCAGACGGTGGCGTTGCTGATGGGGGTTCCGGCGTTGGGTGAGATACGTCCTGCGACCAGTGGGTTACTGGAGTTGCACGCGGCGATTTCGGTGATGGCTTATGGGGGGTTGGGGTTGGCGGCGTTGGCAGGTGCGATGTACTTGCTGCAGGAGCGGCAGTTGAAGACGCGTCAGTTGAGCAGTTTCTTTTTCTCGCTTCCTCCGGTGCGGGATTTGACCGCCGCAATGAGACGGTTGCTGATTGCGGGGTTTGTTTTATTGAGCGCGGGGCTTGGGACGGGGATTGCGAGCGGGCCGGCGCACCGTCCGGTGTTGCGTTGGATGAGCGTGGCGATGTGGCTACTGTATGGTGCGGTTGCATTTGCAGTGGGGGTGCGCAAGGTGGATCCGGTTCGCGTGGCGTATGCGGCGATTGGTGCGTTCATCGTTCTGTTGGTGACCGTGGGCTTGGTTGAGTTGGCGCTGCCCTGAGGAGAACGCATGGAAATTCTCTGTTACGGATTGAATCATCGCACGGCGCCGGTCGAGGTGCGGGAGCGGTTTGCCGTTGCCGAATCCGTGGCGGGCGATCTGGGAGTTCGGCTCGCGCGAGATGCCGGGGGGGAGGCTTTGGTGTTGTCCACGTGTAACCGCGTGGAGATTTACGTCGCGTCGGAGTCGCAGGGGGCGGCGCAGTGCGTATTGGAGGGATTTGTGCGTGAGCGCGCGGGAGTGGATGCGGAGCGGTCGTTTGACGAAGCGTTTGTGATGCGGGACGGCGAATTGGCGATTCGCCATTTGTTTCGCGTTGCTTCGGGGCTGGATTCGATGGTGCTGGGGGAGACGGAGATTTTTGGACAGATCAAGAAGGCGTACGAGACGGCGAAGGGGGCGGGGTCGACGGGGCGTTTTTTGAACCGGTTGTTTCAGAAGACGTTCAACGTGGCGAAGGAGGTACGGACGGACACGCT
Source organism: Chthoniobacteraceae bacterium (assembly GCA_044347165.1). Taxonomy (GTDB): domain Bacteria; phylum Verrucomicrobiota; class Verrucomicrobiia; order Chthoniobacterales; family Chthoniobacteraceae; genus JBEEPE01. The sequence goes on along the minus strand of JBIIXW010000202.1, from coordinate 1,246 downwards.
GATTACGAGGGGGGCGGTTTCAGTGGGTGCGGCTGCGGTGGAGTTGGCGGAACAGATTTTTGGGAGGTTGAAGGATTGTTCGGTGATGATTTTGGGTGCGGGCGAGACGGCAGAGTTAACGGCTGGGGCTTTGCAGGCGCGCGGGGTGCGAACCATGTTTGTTGCGAATCGGTCGTATCCGCGGGCGGAGGAGTTGGCCCATAAGATGGCGGGGAAGGCAGTTCATTTTGATCGGTGGGCGGAAGAGTTTGAGGGGGTGGATATTCTAATCGGATCGACGGCGGCACCACATCCGGTGGTGACGCGTGCCCAGTTGGAGCCGGTGATGGCGGAGCGGCCGGGACGCCCTCTCTTTTGCATCGATTTGGCAGTTCCTCGCGACATTGATCCGTCGGTCAATGCGCTGGCTGGTGTGTATTTGTACGATATTGATTCGCTGCAGCAGATTGCGAATCGGTCGATTGAGGAGCGGCGTCGTGAGTTATCTGCGTGTGAGGGGATTATTGACCGGCACGTGATGGAGTTTTTGGAATGGAAGCGTGCGGATGCGGTACGGGTGGCATCGGTTCGTGAGGGGTTGGAGCGGGGGGGGGCGGTGGCGGACGGCACCGCGAAACCGGATCGAGCATGAGTGTGATCAAGGGCCACGAAGCGTATGAATAACGAGATTGTTTTGGGGACAAGGGCGTCTTTGTTGGCGTTGGCGCAGACGGAGTTGGTGCGGCGTGCGTTGGACAAGAAGTTTCCGGATCGACCGATTCGGGTGGAGACGTTTGTGACGCGCGGTGATCGGAAGCTGGATTTGGATTTGAAGGCCGAGCCTGCGGGTGGGAAGGGGTTGTTCACGCGGGAGTTGGAGCGGGCGTTGATGGATGGGCGCATTGATGTGGCAGTTCACAGCTTGAAGGATTTGCCGGGAAATGAACCGGAGGGGCTTGAGATTGCGGCGGTGTTGCCGCGAGCTGCGACGGATGACGTGTTGATTTCGAAGGTTCGTGGTGGATTGGGGGGGTTGCCGGAGGGGGCGATGGTGGGGACGAGTTCGGTGCGAAGGATTCGGCAGGTTCAGTATGCGCGCGGTGATTTACGGGTGACGGATTGGCGGGGGAACGTTCAGACGCGCTTGCGTAAACTCAGAGAATCAACGGATTGTTCGGCGATTGTGTTGGCTCGAGCGGGGCTTGATCGGCTGGGGATGGATTTTGCGAATGGGGTTTTGCGGATGGAGGAGGAGGGGGTGGTTGGG
>JBIIXW010000015.1:0-40106 GCA_044347165.1 Chthoniobacteraceae bacterium | reverse complement strand
GGAATCGCAAACACCTCCACCCGAGGCACCATGCAGTCCCGAACCGTCAATCCACCCAAACGCAGAACATTCTGAACCACCATCCCCTCGGCAGGATGCAACGCGCCCTCCTCCGCCCCCATCTCAATCAACGTCGATAACTCCGAATCATTCAAAACCGCCCCCCGGGACCGCCCACCCTTCACAAAAATCCGCGCCACCTCGTCACAACGACGCTCCAACCACTCCGTCACCCCACCAAACACCCCCATCGCCAACTCCGCCACCCACACGCCCACGCGGATAAAACGGTACGGATTCGCCAGCGCCGCCAACTTCGGCACCAAATCACAAACAAACACCACCACCACAAACAATACGCCCACCGCCAAAACCCCCTCCCGCCATCCCGTCTCTCGTCCCCACAAAATCCCCACCAACAAAACCGCCAACGGCACATTAAAAAAAACGTCCGCCGATAAAACTGCCCCCAACAACCGCCTCGGCCGCGACAACACTGCCGCCAACCGATCCCCAAACCGCCCACCCTCGCGTCGTAAACGCTCCACCTCATGCTCTTGAAACGAAAACAACGCCGTCTCCACCGCCGACACAACCGAAGACCCCGCAGCCAATACGCCCACGGCCGTCCACACCACCCATCCCGGTAACCCCGTCGTTATGTCGCCAGTTCCCATTCAACGCTGCCCCGCCCGCCTGATTCTCCCTTCATGCCCCCCCCTCTGAATCTTCGCGCGGAATCAACCCAGCCACTGTATCGAAAATCCCGAGAGCCCGCATCGAAAAATGCCCACCTCGAATCCCCAACCCAAAAACCCCTCCGGCGCGCCAAAATCCGCCCCAAGCAACTCACCCCGTCGCAGCGCTACCCTCCTTGCCATTCGTCCAAAAGGAAGCCTGCTCGTCGTGCTTCAAATCTAAATCACCCCAGTTGAGCCCCGACACAAATACCGACTTCTCGAGCTTCCGGTAAAAGTTTCCGTTCACCTGAGTTTTCCTCACCAAAAACGCGCGGAAGCTCCGGTACAACTCCTCGTTAGGCTTCGTCGCGTTTTTCCAAAAACCGTCCAAATCCCCCTGAAAAGTCAGCCCCGGCATGTCGTAGACCGCTTTGCCACACACTTTGACCGGACATCCATGATGGATTGCAGACAATCCAACCGTGCTGTTAATCACAACCACCCCCTTGCACGCATCCAACATCGCAGGGAGCGGCTGGTCGTGGATGTACATCACCCGCCCAGAGACTCCCGAACGCTCACACGCATGCCGCACCACAGAACCGTAATCGTGATAACCGCGGTCAAGGGGATGGTGCTTAAACACCAAAATATCGTCCACGTCCGCATGAATCGCGAATGAATCGACAACCTCTTTGATGAACCGATCCACCGACTCAAAGTCAGAGTGCACCGAAATCTGCGAGTCGACGTGCACCTGCAGCGCTGCCAAAAAAAACTTTCCCCGGCGAGGCCCCGTGAGTTCCCCAAAAACATGCCTCTCAGAGAACCGGTACACCATTTTCCTCCAGAACCCCCTCAGCCAATAGAGCCCCTCCCAAATGACCAGCGGTCGGTGATGCTCGTACTTAGGAAAAAAGACCGACAGTAAATGACTGAAAAAGTAGTAGATCATCGCCCAGCAGGCCGTTTGAAAGAAAGGCCGTCCGACTCGGACACTGTTTCCGACATCCCCCGCGCTCCACGATTGGTTAAGATAGAAAATGGGGGTTCTCGGGAGGCTTGACCGCGCATTCACACCCCCACGTTCAAACGTAACATAATCAGGTCGAATGTATCCCTCCTCGAAGACCCAAACTTCAATCCCCATTGAATCGGCAACCTCGCGAGCAACTCTGTGAACCGAGCGACAATCCCCAAAGAGCATCATGGCATCGCACCCCCTACTCTCAATGAGCTCCTCAAGGAAAGACATCCACCCGCCAAGTTCCTCCGTGTAGCAAGTGGACTGATCAGGATAGAATATCCAGTCACCTCCATTAAAATTGATTTTCCATACTTGGGCTCCGGCCCAACGTAAATCCTCAGCCAATCGCCGGAAAAATGGACCGACAGGTCCCTGCAAGAGAAGCACTTTCTTTCCACTAAAATGACTAAGACTTCTGCTCATTTCAAAGCTCGGTGCGTCTGCTTAAAGGATGCCCACTGAAGAAGCAAGCCGGAGCTTTGGATCAAGCCGTTCTAGGGACTTCCCCGCAGCCACTCCTCACTCGCATCATCAGACTCAGACAACACCCCAAAACCACCTTCCCATCCCCCTAGTTTGGGATAGAACTCATCCCAAATGTCCCAACTGCCCCTCTCTCACCTCAAAGACACCCAAAACGAGCCGGATCACCGGCAGATACCCATCGATCGCGTCGGAATCAAAAGTCTTCGTTTCCCGATGCGCATCCGCAACAAAACACAGTCTGAACAGCACACGATCGCCACTGTCGAACTCACCGTCGACCTCCCCGCCGCCTTCAAAGGCACTCACATGAGCCGGTTCATCGAAGCCATTCACGCAGAAGGTACCGAACTGCACGTCGACCAAATCCACTCCCTCCTGAAAAGCCTCGCATCGCGCCTCCACTCGGACTGCGCACATGCACAGTTTAGCTTCCCGTTTTTTTGCGAAAAACTCGCCCCCGTGTCCGGAAAACCCGGCCTCCTCGATTACGACATCCGCTTCAGTGCGACTCTGAACAAAAGTCACTTCGACTTCGTCACCACCCTCGTCGTCCCCGTCGCAACCCTCTGCCCCTGCTCAAAAGCCATCAGCGACCGTGGAGCCCATAACCAGCGGGGCCACGTCACGTTTGCTGTCCGCACCAAGGCCCCCATCTGGATCGAAGACCTCATTGCACTCGTCGAAAAAAGCGCCTCCTGCGAGCTCTACAGCGTTCTCAAACGCCCCGACGAAAAGGCCGTCACCGAGCGCGCCTACGACAACCCCGTCTTCGTCGAGGACCTTGTTCGCAATGTCGCCGAACAAGCAAATCACGAAGAAAATATCACCTGGTACCGCGTCGAAGCCGAAAACTTCGAATCCATCCATAACCACAACGCCTACGCCCTCATCGAAAAGGACAAACGCGCCTAACCGCCAATCGCGAGAAACCCAAGCTCCACACCCCATGCACGTCCCGGAATGCCTCGCCATCATCGCGGGAAACGGCTCTTACCCGCTGATCCTCGCACAGGAAGCGCGGAAAGCCGGAGTCAAACGCATCGTCGCCGCGGCATTCCTCAATGAGACCAAGCCCGAACTTGCACCCCTCGTCGACGATATCGCCACCCTCAGAGTCGGCCAGTTGGGAGCCTTGCTCAAATACCTCGAGAAATCTGGTGCCAGCGCCGCCATCATGGCCGGACAAATCGCTCCCAAAAACCTCTTCGACCTCCGACCCGATATCAAAGCCCTCTTCGTTCTCGCCAAACTCAAGGAACGAAACGCGGAAAGTATCTTCGGAGCCATCGCCGCCGAGTGCGCTCAGGTCGGCGTCCCCCTGCTTCCCGCCACCACCTTCATGGACGCGTTTCTCGCGCCAAAAGGGCATTTCGCCGGCCCCGCACCGAACCGCCGCCTGCTCGAAGATTTCACCTTCGGCCTTCACATCGCAAAAGAAGTGAGCCGCCTCGATATCGGACAAACCGTCGTCGTCAAAAAAGGCACTGTCCTCGCCGTCGAAGGCTTTGAAGGCACCAACGCGGCCATCCTTCGCGGCGGTGAACTCGGGCGAGGCGAGGCAACCGTCATCAAAGTCTCCAAACCCAACCAAGACCTCCGCTTCGACGTTCCAGTCATCGGTCCAGCCACCCTCGAAACCGCGCACACCGCCGGAATCCACGCCATCGCGGTCGAAGCCGGTCAAACGCTCCTCCTCGAAAAGGAAAAAACGCTCTCCCTCGCCTCCGAAAAACGGATCACTCTCTGCGGACTATGAACCCAACCTGTCGTATCGGCGTCATCGGAATCGGTCACATCGGCCGAAATCACGCCCGCATCCTCGCGGAAATTGCCGGACCGGAGTTCACCGCCATCTACGACGGCAACCGCGACGCTGCGGAAGCCATGGCCCGCCAGTATAAAGTGAAGGCAGCCGCATCCCTCGAGGAGCTTATCACGCTCGTCGATGCCGCCACCGTCGCAACCCCGACACCCACCCATTTTCCCATCGGCATGGCTCTGCTCGAAAAAGGCCGCCACGTGCTCATCGAAAAACCCATCACCGAAAACGCCGCAGAAGCACGACAACTCGTCCAAGCCGCTCAATTGCGAGGCCTCGCACTCCAAGTGGGTCACGTCGAACGATTCAACCCCGCCCTCTCCGCCCTCGAGGAACGCCTCAATAATCCGCGCTTCATCGAATCCCACCGCCTCTCACCCTATCCAAACCGAAGCACCGAAATCGGCGTGGTCCTAGACCTCATGATCCACGACCTAGAGATCATCCTCCATCTCGTGCGATCAGAAGTGCAATCCGTCGACGCAGTGGGAATTCCCATCCTCAGCAAAGGAGAGGACATCGCAAACGCACGAATCCGCTTCACCAACGGCTGTGTCGCCAATATCACGGTGTCTCGAGTCAGTCCGGAGCGGTTGAGAAAAATCCGAGTCTTTCAACCAAACGCCTACCTCTCGCTCGACTACCAAAAACAGGAAGGCTTCACCTACCGGCTCGCAGACGACTCCGCACAGGAATCCTCTCTCCTCGCAAAACTTTTTGCCTCCAACGACTCCGCCATCGTCTCCGAGTTCGCCGGAAAAAAAATCCTCCGTGAACCCGTTCGAATCGAAAAAGGAGAGCCCCTTCTCCGCGAAATTGCCGATTTCCACGCCTGCGCACGCGCAGGCACCCGCCCCAAAGTCAGCGGACACGAGGCAACCCGCGCCCTCGAAATCGCCCTCGAAATCACCCGCCGTATCGAAGAGCAGAACGCACATCCTCAACCCTAACCCATGAAGCTTTACGTCGTCGCAGGCGAATCATCCGGAGATGCGAGGGGAGTCGAACTCCTCTCAGCCCTCCGAACCCTCCGCCCCGACGTCCAAATTCTCGGCGCAGGCGGCCCGCTCATGGCCGCCCTCGCCACCGGCCCTTTTGTCGAGTGGACCGGTGAAGCCGTCGTCGGCATCTGGGACGTGCTCAAAAAATACCCCTACTTCCGCGGGCAGTTTGACCGAATGCTCGCAGAAATCGCCGTCGAAAAACCAGATGCACTTCTGCTAATCGACTACCCCGGCTTCAACCTCCGACTCGCCCGCGAAGCCAAGAAACGCCACCCTTCGCTCAAAACCATCTACTACATCAGCCCTCAAGTGTGGGCTTGGCACCGAAGCCGCATCGGAAAAATGGCGCGCTTCCTCGACCTAATGCTCTGCATCTTCCCGTTCGAAAAGCAACTCTACGAGTCCTCGGGCCTGCGCACTGCGTTCGTCGGCCATCCCATGCTCGACTCACTCGCCGCTCGCAAACAGCCAACCCCGCGCGACCCCTCCCTCATCGGCCTCTTCCCAGGAAGCCGCTCGCGCGAAATCCGCCACCTCTTTCCCGTCATGCTCGAAGCCGCAAAAGAGCTGGCAAGCCGCCTCCCCGGACTTCGCTTCGAAGCCGCAGCGGCATCCCCCTCCCTCGCCGCGCAAATGAACGAGTTCCTGCGCTTAAAAAAATATGACCCCGGCTTTTGTCAAATCCGCTGCGGCCGGTTCTACCCGCTCATGCAGGAGGCAGGCGCCGGTATGGTCTGCTCGGGAACCGCCACTCTGGAGGCCGCCTACTTCGGCCTGCCCTCCGTCCTCCTCTACAAAGTGGCATGGCCAACATGGTGGATTGGTAAAATGCTCGTGGAAGTCCCCCATCTCGGCATGCCAAATGTCCTCGCTGGACGGGAGATTCTCCCCGAGTTCCTTCAAAACGGCGCTCGCCCTCGCCCCATCGCAGACGCGCTCCAACGCCTCCTCACCCAGCCAGAACAACGTCAGGCACAACAACGGGCCTTCGAGGAAGTCATTCGGCACCTCGGCACCCCAGGCGCCGGGTCACGCGCAGCCCGCGAAGTCGCCGCGCTCATGGAATAAACGGGAGCGCTTCGTCAAAGCGACTCAATCACGCCGGAAGGCACCGAATAGCCGGTTCGCCTCCTCCAACGTTTCCCGGCTTCCCACATCAAACCAAACACCAGGGACCTCCCATGTCTGAACCGGCACCCTCGGGTACAGCCACTGGACAAACCTACCGGGCTGGTCTGGGTTGTTCCCCTCAGCCAAGTACTGAGACACCATCCCAACAACCGCTTTAGGATAAAAATAGAGGGCTATCCCAATCTTGGTGCTCTTGGGTTCAAGCGGTTTTTCCTCAAACCCCCTGAGAATCCCCCCCTCCCCAATATCCACCACCCCGTACTTCCGCGCTTGGTCAAGACTCCCCACATCGTACACCCCCAAAACGGGGCCTGCCGCGGCCGCACACGCCGCTCCAAACCCCACCAAGCTCTCGGAAAAAAGGTTGTCCCCCGCAACCACAATCAAGTCCGATCGGTCCAACCCCGCGCTCCGTATCACCAAATCCAAGTCCCCTATCGCCCCCAGTTTATCCGAATCACCCGTCGACCCATCATCAATCACCTCAAACCGTAGCCGCGGTTGGCCGGAACGATAACCCTCCGCCCATCGCTCGAAATGCCCCGCAAACTTGTGATTCGTCACCACGTAAACCGACTCGATCTCCGAAATCGGCGCCAGATGATCAATCACCCACTCCATCATCGGCTTGCCCGCCACCTCCAGCAACGGCTTGGGCTGATTCAACGTTAACGGGTACAGGCGAGTCGCGTAACCCGCCGCCAAAATCAGGACGTTCATGCAGGCAGAATGCCGTCACGAAATCCGAGTCGCAAACGAAACATCCGTTACATCAACCGCGCCGGCTGTCCCGTCGACTCCAACACCGAGTGCCAAAGGTCCCCGTCCGGATCAACCTTCCGACGACCGTGCGTCACCAAATCCAAAGGCAGGTGCACGTACGAACCGTGCCAACGCCCCACAATCATCCCCGTCTTTCCCGCCATCGCCGCATGAACGGCATGCTGAGCCAACATGGAACAATAAACGTTGTCCTGCGGATTCGCCGGCACCGAGCGAATCAAATAACTCGGGTCAATGTACTTCACACTCACCGGCACACGCCGCTCCTTGAAAAAACCGTTAATCCGGTCGCGAAGATACAAACCAATGTCGCCGTGCAACTTGTTTCCCGATGCATCCGTGCCTCCCCCCTCCGCCAACAGATTTTGGCCCGCACCCTCCGCCACCACAATCACCGCCGACTTCCGCTTCGCAATCCGGTAGTGCAGCGCCTCCAACAACCCGCCCGCACCCTCTAGGTTGAAATCCACCTCAGGGATCAGAACAAAATCCACATTGCTCCCCGCCAGAGCAGCGTAACACGCGATGAACCCCGAATCCCGTCCCATCAACTTCAAAAGGCCAATTCCGTTCTGGGAACCCGTCGCCTCCACATACGCAGATCGAACCGCCTGAACCGCATTCGCAAAGGCCGTCTCAAACCCGAAACTCTTATCCAAGAACATGATATCGTTATCAATCGTCTTGGGAATCCCAACCACCGCCTTGTTCAAACCCCGCTTGGAGCACTCCTCCGCAATCAACGAAGCGCCACGCAACGTCCCGTCCCCGCCCACCACAAAAAACAAATCCACTTTCATCTCCTCCAACAAATCCACCATCTCCCCAATGTCCTGAGGTCCGCGCGAACTCCCCAAAATCGTCCCGCCAAAATTGTGAATCTGCGCCACACTCTCCGGCCTCAACACCATCGGCGTAAACCCATGCCGCGAAACCAACCCCTGGTACCCGTAACGGAAACCGTAGGTCCGCGTCACCCCGTACCGCGTATGACACTGCGTCACAATCCCGCGAATGATGTCGTTCAAACCCGGACAAAGCCCGCCGCACGTCACAATCCCAGCCGTCGTTTTCGCCGGATCAAAAAAGAGGCGCTCACGCGGACCAGCCACTTCGAAACTGACCCCAGCTCCCGTGCTGGCACCCGAGAGCGAGTGGTCGTACAGAACCCTCTCAGCGTCCGTGCGGAAAACCGCACTGGGTGTGTTGCCGTGCTTCAGGGGGGAAGTAAACGAGCAAGTGCCTAGAGAGCGAATCGACGTATCCATGAGGTGGTTCCCTTCACTGAGCCTGATGAGAGGCGCTCTGCGCAAGCCCGAACCGAAAACATCTGCAAACCATCCAACGTCCCCACAAAAGCCATCCTCCCCACACCCACCACCATGCAGCCCAACCTGAGGACCTTACTGCATCCCTACGGACCCGAAACCCGCAAAACCATCAACGTCGCCAATCGTTGCGTCGCATCGTCCAACCGCTGAACAGCCGCTTTCAACATCTCCCCACGCCCCCCCTTCATCGCCACACGCACCTCCTCCAAAGCCATCCCGACCTCAGCCCGTTCCCGATCATCCAGTTCCCCACCCACCAATCCCATGGCTGCATCCACCGCTGGAAGCATTTCCTCCGCCTTCATTCTCGCTTCCGTCCAAACCCGAGCCGCCATGTCCTCAAAGGCATGCTCCAGACTGTCTTCCAACATCTTCTCAACGGCCTCGTCACTCACATCCACCGCGCTCGACATCCGAACTTCCGTCTCAAGCCCAGTTCCCACGTCCCGCGCCAAAACCGACAACACCCCATTCACATCAATCGTAAACTGCACCCCAACCCGCGCCTTCCCCTTCTCCGCAGCCTCAAAGGGAATCTCAAACCGACCCAACTCCCAGTTGTCATTCGCCATCTCCCGCTCCCCCTGAAGCACGCGAACGGACATCGAACGCTGACCAGCAACCGCATTCGTAAACAACTCCCCTGCCTTACACGGAATCGAGCTGTTCCGGGGAATAATCACGTTCATCAAGCCCCCATACGTCTCAATCCCAAGCGATAACGGAGTCACATCCAACAACAACGCCTCACGAACCGTCCCCTCCAAAATCCCCGCCTGCAACGTCGCCCCCACCGCAACTGCCTCATCGGGATGCTGCGAAATATCCGGTTCGCGTCCAAAAATCTCCGCAACCATGCGGCGCACCGCCGGAATCCGCGTGCTTCCACCGACAAGCACCACCGCCGAGATGTCTCCCACCTCCAGCCCCGCATCCGCCAACGCACGCAAACACAGCCCCCGCGTCCGATCCAGCCACGGAGCAGCCACACCTTCAAACTCAGCCCGGTCCACAACCCATTCCAAAGACACACCATCCTTCGCCAAAAATGGAACACAAAAGGTCTCGCTTTGCCGGTCGGACAACGCGTGCTTCACCCGCACCACTTCCGCCCGCAAACGCGCCCGAGACACCCCACTCGAAAGCGCCCCCTCACCCGCCACCAAGCCCATCCGCTCGCACAAATGACGCTCCAACGCCGCGTCCAAATCATCGCCCCCCAATCGCGTATGCCCTGTGGTCGATAACACACGGAAAACTCCCTCGCTCATCTCCAAAATCGAAACATCAAAAGTCCCACCCCCCAAATCGTAAACTGCCACCCTCGAACGCTCTCCCAACCGGTCCAACCCGTAAGCCAACGCCGCCGCCGTCGGCTCATTCAAAATCCGCTCCACCACAAATCCCGCCAACTCGCCAGCCGCACGAGTGGCCTGGCGCTGTGCATCGTTAAAATACGCCGGCACCGTAATCACCGCTCGATCAATCGTAGCCCCAACCGCTTGCTCCGCGTCCGCCTTCAGCTTGCGCAAAATCTCCGCCGATACGTCCACCGGAGATACCAAACAATTCCCCGCTCGAATCGCCAAGTTCCCAACCGCGTCCGCGCACAGCGCCCCGCCCTCCCAATCCCAAACCTCAGACAATCTCCTACCCATCAGTCGCTTCACCGATGAAATGACCGTCCCCTCCAGCCCCCTCACCGCAACGGCCCGCCTGCCCACCGTCACCCCGCCTCCCGCACCATAAGCCACCACCGAAGGCGTCATCCGTTCACCGTCCCCGTCCGCCAAAAGCACGGGAAACCCCGCCTCCATCACCCCAATCAGCGAGTTGGTCGTCCCTAAATCAATTCCAGCAATCATCGACCAACGCCCTAGCAGACCGCGTCAAGAACGGCAAATCACCCCGCAAGCGAATCCCCCAAGCCCCCTCGACTCGGCTTAATACACATCTTTGCGGTAACGCTTTGCGTCCTTCAACGCCTTCACGTACTCCAACGCAGCTTCCTCAGAACGCCCCGATTCCCGACAAACCACCGCAACCAACTCCGCCTCCACATCCTTCGCCATCCGTTCCGCATCTCCGCAGACGTAAAAATACGCCCCGCCCTCTAACCACGCATACAACTCCGCCGAACGCTCCCGCATACGGTGCTGAACATAGACCTTCTCGGCTTGGTCCCGCGAAAACGCCAAATCCAAGCCCGCCAAAACGCCCCGCCGCTGCCACTCCATTAACTCCTCTTCATAAAGGAAATCCGACGCCCGACGTTGTTCCCCGAAAAACAACCAGTTCCGTCCTGACCCGCCCGTCGCCGCACGCTCTTGCAAAAATGCGCGAAAGGGTGCAACCCCCGTCCCCGGACCAACCATCACCACATCCGTGGCAGCATCCTCCGGAAGCCTGAAATGCTTCGCGGTGTGCACAAAGACCGGCACCGTGCCACCCGCCGAACGATCCGCCAGATATGAGGATGCGACCCCCTCCCGAGAACGCCCGAAGGATTCGTAGCGCACCGTCGCAATCGTCAAGTGTACCGCCTCTCCCACCGCCTTGCGGCTCGACGCAATCGAATACAGCCGCGGCTGAAGCTTTCTCAATGCCTTCGCAAACTCAGATGCCTCCCATTGCAACCCCCTGTACTCAAATAGGAAATCAATGACCTCGCGGCCCCAAAGGTAAGCGTCTAACTCCTTCTTTTTTGACGCGTCCTGTGTCAGCGCCGCCAAATCCGACGCCGAATCACCCGCCTTCGCCACCACCGCCGCCAAAAACTCTTTTCCGGGAGTCGTGATCACCACATCCCGAATCAAAAGTTCTCGCAAAGACTTCACCTGGCCATCCGGTCCAGTCACCTCCGCAGAACCCAGTAATCCCGCCGCACTCAAAATCTCATCCACCAAAGCCGGATTGTTGCTCGGAAATACCCCCAGCGAATCACCGACCTCATAGGCCAATCCCGATCCCGCCAAACAAATCTCGTGATGCCGCGTCTCCTTGCCCGAACCCGATCCGGACAACATCCGATTTACCCGATGCAAAGCTGGAAAGGGGTTCTTGCGCGAATACACCGAAACAGAATCAGAAGACATGGCGCGGACGATAATCCGCACCACCGCCGAGTTTCAAGCAATCCAGTCCGGCGACGCAAAAGCACCGTAGCCCCATCATTCCACGCGATACAGCTCGGTCTTGGTTCGTAAAATCAGCGTATTTCCAACCACGGCAGGCGACGCCATGAAACCATCACCCAACGTGCTCTTGGAAACAACCTCATACGTCGGGGATGCCTTCACAACGGTTGCATTGCCCTGCGCATCCCAAAAGTAGACCAACCCGTTCGCCACCAACGGTGAAGCCGCAAAGTCGCTCCCAATCCGTTCACGCCACTTCAAATCGCCCGTTTCCAAATCCAAACACGACGCAATCCCGCCCGAGGAAACCATAAAAACCATCCCATTCGAAATCACCGGAGTCGTCTGATCCGGCGCCTGGCCCTTCTGCTTCCAGATAACATGCGATTCTGTCACGTCCCCTTTCGCCCCCTCCAACTTCACCCCCCAAACCTCCGGCTTCATGAAGCCCGTGCAAATCACCAACGTCTTCCCGTCGCTCACCGGCAACGGAACATTGGAAAACCCCGTGCCATAGTTCAAATGCCACTTCTCGACCCCTGTCGCCGGATCCAATGCGTACAGACGTGTCGATGCCGTCGTCAAACTCACCACACCGTCGCTAGTCTTCATCACAACAGGGGTCCCATAAGCCTTCCGCCGATCAGGTGCCAGGGTCTTCAGGAAAGGTTGCGCCGACCGTTCAGACTTCCATGCAACCTTTCCCGTCGCCTTTTCCAATGCGACCTCATACTGCACGTCCATCCCATCCACAGGCACCAACAATAGATCACCATACTCCGTCAATGAACCGCCCGGCCCATTCTGATGGTCCACTTTCAGGTCCGTTTGCTTCCAAATCACCGAGCCCGTCTTCGCGTCTAAGGCCGCCGTACCGTTCGTGCCAAAGTGAACGTAAAATCGGCCCCCACTCAAAATGCCCGTCGGGGACGCATGCGAGTTCCGCTTGTGCTTCGTCGGTGCTGCCTCCAAGCGGAATACCTCGATGTCCTTCACCACCGCACCCGTCCCATAATCGACCGCAACCGCCCGGAGCGAGCGTCCCTCGTCCGTCGCCGTCGTCATCCAAATCATACCATCCGCCACCAACGGAGAAGACCACCCTTCGCCGGGAATCCCGACCTTCCACTTCACTCGACCCGCATCCCAACCCGTCGGCAATCCCGGTGCATCCGTCACCACATTGTTCCGACTCGGCCCGAGAAACTGGGTCCAAGCCTCGCCACTAAACCCCTCAGAACAAGCGATGAAAGTCAGCCCCGCGATTGCGCGCGCCAACACCGGTCGGGAAAGAGAATGCTTCATGAACCAGCACTAAAGCAGTGCGGATTCCAAGCGACGGAAAAACCAACACCTCGCGTTTCCCTCCTAAGCCCCATCGCCAAAACAAAAAACCGGCTCCGAGTTTTATCCCGAAGCCGGTTTCGTCGCTCGCCGAATCAGGCGTGCTTCACCTGCGTCCAAGCCCCACTCGCCGCCGACGCCAGAACCGCATCGCAAACATACTGCGTCTCCAACGCGTCACGGAACGTCGGAGATGCCGAACGCCCCTCCGCCGCCGCCGTGATAAAGTCGGCCACCTGATGCACAAAAGTATGCTCATAACCGATTTGCAAACCTGGCACCCACCAATTGCCCATGTACGGATGATCTCCATCCGTCACATGAATCGAGCGCCATCCGCGCAACGGACCCTCGTCACGGTGGTCAAAGTACTGCAACCGATGCAAATCGTGGAGATCCCAGAAAATCGACGCCTTCTCACCGTTGATTTCCAAGGTGTACAATGCCTTGTGTCCACGGGCATAACGCGTCGATTCAAAAGTCGCAAGCGACCCGTTGTTGAACCGAGCCAAAAAGGCGCACGCATCATCAATCTTCACCTCCTGCTTCTGACCCGTCCCCGTGTGCACGCGCTCCTTGATGAACGTCTCCGTCATCGCGCTCACGCTCTCGATGTTCCCGTTCAACCACAACGCCGTGTCAATACAGTGAGCAAGCAAGTCGCCCGTGACACCCGACCCCGCCGCCGCAGCGTCCAATCGCCACAACCCTGCACCACCCTGCGGCAAATCCGCGCTAATCGTCCAATCCTGGAGGAACTTCGCTCGGTAATGAAAAATCCGCCCCAAACGCCCCTCATCAATCAGCTGCTTGGCGTACGTTACCGCCGGCACACGACGATAGTTGTACCAAACCATATTGGGCACGCCGGCCTTCTCAATTTCACGCACCATCTCCTCGCCCTGCGGCCCGTTCATCGCCAAAGGCTTCTCGCACATCACCATCTTCCCCGCACGCGCCGCCGCGATCGCAATCTCCGCGTGGGAATCATTCGGAGTGCAAATATCAATCACATCAATGTCCTTGCGCTCGATTAACTTGCGCCAGTCCGTCTCGTGTGACTCCCAACCCCACTTGTCACAGTACTCCTTCAACTTCTTCTCATCCCTTCCGCAAGCAGCCTTCAAAACCGGCTGCATCGGAAGATTGAAAAAGTTCGAGGCCTTCCGGAATCCGTTCGCATGGGTGCGCCCCATGAATCCGTATCCTACAATCCCAATATTCAGTGTTTTTTTCGACATAATCAAATCACGACAAAATACTTACGAAGCCTACCAACCTGCGGATGCACGAACCTTCAGCATCGCCCCGAGAATCGTATTCCAAGTCCGCTGGTCCTCTAAAACGGCATTCGGGAACATGCACCCGTCCCAACAAACATGCTGCATGCCGCGCGAAGACGCATCCTTGAGCCAGTACGCCGAGCACTCAGCGATGTCCAACTTCCCATTCGGATCATCTGCCGCGCAGTGCCGCCCCGTCTTGTCGTGCGAACCCGTGCCGTGAACCGTTCCATCGTTCTGCGCCACATGAAAATCAATCGTCCATGGCCGCAAAGCATCCGTCATCTTGGTGTAAGCCGCCTTGAACTCGTCCTTCGAATACCCGTCCTTCAGCAGCGCATGCTCCGGGGCGTTGTAACCCATCAGGTATAGATACGTGTGCGCCAAATCAGCTTGGAATCCAACCGTCCCCGGCATCCCAACCGTCTCCAGCAACTCAACCATGTTCCTCCATGAGTGCATGCCTGCCCAACAAATCTCGCCCTCAGCCGCCAGTCGCTCCCCATTGGCCGCAGCCACCACCCCTGCCTCACGGAACGTCTCCGCAATCAACTTCGTCCCAGCCGAAGCATTTCCCACCCAGTGACTCGGCCCTGTCGCTGAATCAATCCGAATCACCCCATAACGCCTCACGCCGTGGTCATTCAAAATCCGAGCAATCCGGCACGCCTTCTTCACCGCCAAAACAAACTTCGCACGCTGATCAGGCGACCCCATCGCCGAATCACCCACTGTCCCCGGCCACACCGGCGCAACCAGCGATCCAACGGCAAGACCCTTCGACGCAATCAAATCCGCCATCCGCTTGAGATCATCCACACTCGCATCAGGGTCCGTGTGCGGGTGAAAAAGAAACAGATCAACCCCGTCAAACTTCTGTCCGTCCACGCTGGCAGCCGCCGTCATCTCCAGCATCCGCTCGAGACTGATGGGAGGATGATCCGTTCCGGGTTCTTTTCCGACAAGACCAGGCCACATCGCATTGTGCAGCTTGGGAAGAGTGTTCTGGGATTGATTGCTCATAATGTGAGCCTTCTCCCTGCCCGATTCACGCCCTCTAAACAAGCCAGAAGAATCCATTCTTAGCCCATCGTCATCTCCGCCCGATTCCCCAAAAAACCAAAATCAACAGCAAACCACCATCAACCGCGCGAACCAAACACACCCACAACATAGCACCGTGGAGACAACCCGTTACCACAACCGGTTGTGTTCAATCGTGAAAAAGTTTGTCGATGCCGCGCCATTCCGTAATCCTCAAAACGCCCACTGGCTTAGAAAGGAGGGGAAATCACACCATGAAATACACCGCACTCGTAGCGCTCGTCGCAGTTGCTTTCGGTCTCGGCGCTTGCGCCAAAGACACCGCACCTGCTGCTCCAGCAAAAAGCGTTAAAGGCTTCAAGAAGTAGTTCTTCGGATGAACCTCTGAAAACTTTTCAAAGACCAGGCCTCGACTCTCGTTGAGCCTGGTCTTTTTTTATCCGGTATGCATCCACGCGCCCTCCCCCCGCATGACCCCGTCGGCAACGCTCTCAAGGAGGACATCGGCCAAGGCGATCTTTCCGCTCTCTTTTTCGCCGATTCTGCCCCCGCCACCGCCCGACTCTTTGCCAAGCAAGCACTCATCGTTGCCGGTACCAAGGTCGCCGCAGAAGTCTTTCAGCGCGTTTGCCAAAGCCCAGAAATCTCGGTCTGTTCCGCCGACGGAACCCTTGTCCAGCCAGGCACCTCGATACTCACCGTCACCGCACCCGCAAATAACCTGCTCTCCGCTGAACGCACCGCACTCAACTTTCTCCAACGACTCTCAGGAGTCGCCACGCTAACAAGCCACTACGTCAAAGCCGTTTCCCACACCAAAGCCCGTATTCTCGACACACGGAAAACCACTCCCGGACTTCGACTACTCGAAAAAGAAGCCGTCCTCGCCGGCGGAGGAAACAACCACAGGATAGGTCTTTACGACATGGTAATGGTGAAAGACAACCACATCGCCGCCGCTGAAATCCATCTCCTCCAAGACCGAATCCAGCACTTCAAATCCCTTCATCCAAACATCAAAATCGAGATCGAAGCGGACACGCTCGAGCAGGTTGAACTCTTCCTCACCCTGCCTCACGTCGATGTTATTCTCCTCGATAACATGAGCTTGGATTCCCTCCGAGAAGCGGTGGCCATGAACGCCGGTCGCGTAAAGCTCGAGGCAAGCGGAGGCGTAAACCTTTCAACCGTGGCCGCCATCGCTGAGACAGGCGTCGATTTCATCTCCGTCGGCGCCCTCACTCACTCCGCCCCAGCCGCTGACATCTCCATGGAAATCCTTTCATAAACTCGGATGGATGCCCTCATCCTCCGTATCTTAGGTGCTCGGTCCGCAACCATCCCCGAGATCGCGGACCACTGCTCCGCCTCGCAGGAATCCGTGCGTTCCCGATTGCAAGCGCTGGAACAAACGGGATTCACCTTCAATGTTCATCCAGTCCTCGGCGTGACTCTCTCAGAATCACCGAAACACCTCATCGGAGATTTCATCCTGTCCCGGATCCCCGAGTCACGCGCCCCGCAATCCATCTCGGTCTATCAATCCACGCGGAGCACGAATGACCTCGCGCACCAAGCCGCAATCAACAACCTCCCCACACCAGCCGTGTTCCTCGCCGAACAACAAACAGCCGGACGCGGAAGGAACGGAAAGCAATGGGCCTCTGATCCCTACCTAGGCCTCTGGATGTCCATTCTTCTCAAGCCAACTCAACCGACACTCCTCTGGCCCCGCATCACGACGGCCGCAGCCACGCTCGTTGCCGACACGCTCCGATCCAATCTGAACCTACCGGTGACCATCAAATGGCCAAACGACCTTTGGATTGGCCCCGCTAAAGTTGCCGGGATCATCGCTGAAACAGGAACCTCCGCCGGAGGCCCCTACGCAGTCCTCGGCATCGGAATCAATGTCCTCCACTCCCTCTCAGACTTCCCTCCAGAGATTCGCTCAACTGCAACCTCGCTAAAGATTCAAACCCCGGCCGCCATATGCCGCAATGCTCTGGCATCACAACTTTTAGAATCCCTATCTCGCCTCGATGAATCCATTTCAGATCGCGGCTTTCCTGCCACGCTCGGGCGCGCTCGAACCCTCTCCTGCGTCCTCCACCAAACCGTCAAACTCAGTATCAACGGAGAATCCCTCTCCGGTCTCGCCTCGGAGCTGAACTCAGAAGGCCATCTGATTCTGATCACCGCAGACGGAGGTGAACGCATCCTGCACTCCGGAGAAGTCACCCACATTCGCCCCTCATGCTGATTCAAATCATCACACGCTCGGTTTTTGCCTGCCTCATCCTCGCTTCAGATCTCCTGATGCCCGCAGCTCAAGCAGTCTCCAAGATTCCAGAAGTGGAGCGCGCCCTGGAATACGCAAAGCATGTCCCTGAATCATTCCGAGTCCCACGCCCGCAACCCCAATGGATTGAGCCCGGTAACGCATTTTGGTTCAAACAATCCCAACCCAGCGGATCGCACCAGTTCATCCTCGTCGATTGCATCAACAAAACCCAGCGCCCCGCTTTTGATCATCACCAACTCGCAGCAGCCATCTCAGCCGCACAAAAAACAAACCTCAGCCCGTCTCATCTTCCGATTCAAAACCTCTCTTTCAGCAGAGATTTAGAGTTGGTTGGGTTCGATTTGAACGACGCTCGGTGGAACAAATCCCAGAGCGAATGGACCTCTAAGCCTCTCCCAGAGTCTTCCCAATCATCGCAGGTGAGTTCCAACGAACGAAGCAAGCCCGGGGGCCCCGAAATGGACGTAACCTTCGTGAACCGTACGGACATTCCCCTCCGCCTCGAATGGGTTGATGGCTCCGGCAAAAGACGTCCCTACGCCCAAATCCCCCCGCGAGGCGAGCACCGGCAGCATACCTTCTCGGGACACGTCTGGCACGCAGTGCATCCCTCCGGCCAGACCATGGCAGCGTTTCGTGCATCCGAGAAACATCCCATTGTCTTCATCAACCCCCTCTCCCCCCGTTCGACTCAGCCTCCCTCCTTACCGCAAAGCACCTCCAAAGCCTTCCTCAAAGACCATAACGTCTTCTGGCAAAGAACTCCCGCCGATGAGCCTCATCCGCTGACATTTGACGGCACCCAAGAAAACGCCTACGTCGGCCCACTCATCTTGTCAGCAGACAGCACTCGGATTTTTTGCATCCAACGAAAGCCGGAACAGAAACACACGGTCTCTTTCATCGAGGCCGCCCCAAAAGATCAACGACAGCCCAAACTCCATCAGCACCAGTACCTCAAGCCGGGTGACAGAATCGCGGAACTCAGCCCAGTTCTCATCAATGTCCCCGACAAAACCGTTCTACCGCTCGACAAAACCACCTTCATCGACGCATGGAGCATCGATCATCTCCGCTGGAATCCGGCTCTCAACGCCTTCACCGCTCTCTACAACCGTCGAGGCCATCAGGAACAAAAGGTCGTGGCCATCCACTGCGACGGCACCACGCAAACCCTCGTCCATGAGACCAGCCCAACCTTCATCGACTACTCCCAAAAAACCTTCCTCGAGTGGCTCGACGACGGATCGTTCCTCTGGGCAAGCGAACGCTCCGGATGGAACCACCTCTACCGATTCGATGGAAAAACCGGAACCCTCCTCAATCCCATCACTCAAGGGGAGTGGACCTTCCGGAAAATTCACCGTATCGACCCAAAGTCGCGAACCCTCTGGCTCATCGTCTCCGGAAATCATCCAGGGCAGGACCCCTATCACATCCACCTCGTCCGCGCGCACCTCGACCAAATCGACATCACCACGCTCACCTCAGCAGACGGCACCCATTGCCGCTCAAATCATCCAGCACCAGATGACGACAGCCTTCTCCTCTCACCAAATAGCCGCTGGTTAGTCGCCCGATGGTCCAGAGTTGATCACCCGCCCGTCACCGAGATTCGCAACGCCACAACTGGGGAACTCCTCCTCACCCTCGATGCAGATGTTCCAATCACAAAAACATCCCCTGAATGGCCTCTTCCAGAGCGATTCAGCGCGCCAGGTCGTGACGGAACGACCGCGATCCACGGAATCATCATTCGTCCCTCAAACTTTGATCCCTCCAAAAAGTACCCAGTCATCGAAGAAATCTACGCGGGGCCACACGGTCACTTTACTCCAAAAGCCTGGACCCCACTACCCCGCCAGCGCGCCATCGCGGAACTGGGGGCCATCGTGGTTCAACTCGACGGCATGGGCACCAACTGGCGATCCCGCGCCTTCCACGACATCGCGTGGCGCAACCTCAAGGATGCAGGATTTCCCGACCGGATTGCTTGGATGAAGGCCGCTGCCAAAACCCGGCCGTGGATGGATTTAACTCGAGTCGGAATCTACGGAGGGAGTGCCGGCGGACAGAATGCCCTCGCAGCCCTCCTCCATCACGGCGACTTCTATTCAACCGCCGTTGCAGATTGCGGATGCCACGACAACCGAATGGATAAAATCTGGTGGAACGAGGCCTGGATGGGGCTTGTTGGTCCGTGGTACGACGACAACTCGAACGTCACCCATGCACCACGACTTCAAGGAAACCTGCTACTGATCGTTGGAGAGGTTGACACCAACGTCGACCCCGCAAGCACCATGCAAGTCGTGAACGCACTCGTGAAAGCGGACAAAGACTTCGAACTACTCGTGATGCCCTCAACCGGCCACGGCGCAGCAGAGACGCCTTACGCGACACGGAAACGGATGGAGTTCCTCCACAAACACCTCGTCCACCCGATCCCATAATCCCTATTTTTTGGCATCCTCTTCCTTCTTTTTCGCCCCCGAAGAGGGCGCTACCCCCGAAGCCGTTGCCTTGAGCGGCGTGCCCAGCCCCCCCACCGCAGGAGCCAACCCAAAGGCCGCCGCTCCACCTTGGCGCGGCGCAATGGAAGGGGCTCCTCCAAGCTGGTTCGCCGGAGCCACAAGGCGCTGAGTCCCCGTCGCACCGACGGGCGCCTGCATGCGAACGGAGCGTTCGCGCGCAGCTTGAACCTCCATCAACCGCTGTTGCTCTCGCCTCTGCGCGTCAAACGCCGATTGAGCAGCCTTCCCTTGCACCGAAAATTTCTGAACCTCCACCCCAGAGGGACGCTCCCCATTCGTCGGAATTCGGTTGGACGGCGCACTCACAAATGGCGACTGCGGTTTGTCCGCGCCCATCCCTCCCTGACCGACGGGAGACCGAGCCTTCGAAAACTCCTCCGACTGCCGCTGGAGTTCCTCAGCTCGCCGATCCTGCTCGCGCAATCCATCGAGCGCTTTTCGTGTGGGTGAAACACTCGGACCAGGACTCGGCAGCATCGAGCTCGGCGCTCGAAGCCCACCCTCTCTCGCGCCAACCGGCGGACTCAACTCCGACGAGAGCATTCCACGAGAGACTGCCACTCCGCTTGGCCGCGCCCCCCCAACATTCGCCCCTTCCAACCTCCGCTTTTCAGCAAAGGAGGCGGCCTCACGCCTCATCGTTGCGTCAAACATCTCTCGATCTCGGTCGCCTGATTGCACCTTGCCCAGCTCGATGCCATCTCGTCCAACGTCACCGCTGCGACTCCCCGCACGTCCCGCTATCTCGGGAGCCGCCCCAGAGCGCCCACCACCCAATGGCGCAACAACGGGGGCCGCCCCCCCCTTCGAAAGCACCTCACTCTTCTCAACCTTGCTCACCGGCTGAGGAGCATTGCGTAGTTCCGAAAGACCCGGTTTTCGCGCCGGTGCAACCGCTGGGGTCAACCCTGCAATATCTCGCGCCATCGACGCCTCCAACTGCCGCCGATCTCGATCCGAGACCCCCCGCCAACCGTTATCCACAGAACTCCCCTCCACTCGCGATGTCGGCTTACCCACCTTCCCAGAAACCGATGCGACATTCACCGCGCGCGGCGCTGGCACCACCAGTAACTCACCCTGACGCCCAGCCGCCAATCCCGCCTGAAAACCGTCACGCCTCCCGTCCAAATACGAACGCTCACGAATCCGATCCACCCGCTCCTCGCACACGACCCGCAGCCGCGGAATCGGTTTTTGGCACCTCGGCGCAATCCAGTCGTACGCGAGCCCCCCGCAAAACGGACGCCGATTATGGTAACTAATATTTGTGACATTCTGCGTAATTTGCACAAACAACGAGTTTCTCGCGGACGACACAATCACCTGCGAAATCAAGGGAGCACCAAAGTCTCGCACCGCACAGAACTGATAATGACTCGGACCAATCCCAGCCGTCATATCAACCCAAGTACTAATCCCTGTGTCAGACCTCCACCGCGCCGAGGGCGGAAGCGGTGCCCAACCCACGTACTCGTCGCCATGCCGCCAAGAAACCCAAGCCGGCCCCCACTCGCGCCCCGGAACCCATGCCCACCCGCCGTCCATCAACCGCAACCAGCGCCCGTAATGGTATACCACCGACCCGAAAGGCTCATAACTCACCCACGTCCAGCCAACGTCCGTGTATGCCCAATACCCCTCAGAATACGGACGCCACCCCTCGGCCACACCGGTCGGTCGCCAACAACTCCCATACCCAGAC
This sequence comes from Chthoniobacteraceae bacterium, assembly GCA_044347165.1. GTDB lineage: Bacteria > Verrucomicrobiota > Verrucomicrobiia > Chthoniobacterales > Chthoniobacteraceae > JBEEPE01. Next base: position 18,493 of record JBIIXW010000015.1, on the reverse strand, counting down.
ACCTCCACCCACGTCCCATGCGGATTTAAGTTCTCCGTAAAAAAATCTCCGTCCGCCTCTTCATCATCAACCGCTTCCTCTTGCGCTGCATCAGCAAAAACAGGCAACGCCTCCGGGACCCGCCCCGCCACAAGTTGACCCTGCGACAACCCCGCAGTCAGATGCATCATCGCGACACAGAATAAACACCGCGCCAACTCAGAACCGAGGGGGGAGCTTTTCATGCAGCTAACTTAACGCCGCACCACACTGCTAGCAACACGACACACCCACTCTGCGGCAAGTTCGCCTAACGAAACTCTCCGCGCCCCAATGCGGCTTGCATCCCAACTGGAAAAAGGGGACTCTCTCCGGTTCTTGGCCAAAAAGCCCCGCGTATGTCCATTCTCATCAAGGTTCTCCTCTTCGTGCAGGTAATCGTCAGCCTGTTGCTCATCCTCGTCGTTCTCATGCAGCGCCCAAAAAACGAGGGGCTCGGTGCCGCGTTCGGTGGTGGAATGACAGATTCCCTTTTCGGAGCACAAACAACCAACGTGCTCAGTAACATCACGCGCTGGCTTGGCACCGCTTTCTTCGTCCTCACGTTCGGTATTTCCGTGCTCTACGCACGTCAAGGGAAGCAAACCACCGACATCCAGAAAAAGATGGAGGAAATCGGCAAGCAACAGTCCGAAGAGAAAAAGAAAGAAGCTGAAGCCAAGAAAGCGGCGGATGAAGCCAAAGCAAAAGAGGAAGAGGCAAAGAAGAAGGAAACCGAAAAAACAGACGCGAAACCTGCCGAACCAACAAAGCCAACCCCCGCGCCCGCAGCCGACGCCAAGCCCGCACCAGCTCCTGCGCCCGCTCCAAAAGCCGAAGCGAAACCTGCCGAACCAACAAAGCCAACACCTGCGCCCGCAGCCGACGCCAAGCCCGCACCAGCTCCTGCGCCTGCTCCAAAAGCCGAAGCGAAACCTGCGGAACCAGCAAAGCCAACCCCCGCGCCGGCAGCCGACGCCAAGCCCGCACCAGCTCCTGCGCCCGCTCCAAAAGCCGAAGCGAAACCTGCGGAACCAGCAAAGCCAACCCCCGCGCCGGCAGCCGACGCCAAGCCTGCGCCGACGCCTGCGGAATCAGATAAAAAATAGGTTCTCCACCATCCCCGGTACCAACCCATGTACCGATTTTTCAAAAGAGCGCGTCCAGTCTGGCTGAGCGCTCTTTCTCTTTTGCTCCTCAGCTGCGCGCGGATGCCTCACCGAGCAGAGCTCGTCTTCATCAACGGAGCCGAACCCGAAGTTCTCGACCCAGCCCTCATCTCCGCCCAGCCCACAAGCCGTATCGCAAACGCCATCTTCGAAGGCCTCACCATCTTTTCAGAAACCGCAGGAATCCTCCCAGGCGTCGCCGAACGGTGGGACATCTCGCCCGACCGCAAAACGTACACATTCCATCTCCGCCCTAACGCAACATGGACCAATGGGGATCCCGTCACCTCAGAGGATTTCCGCTACGCGTGGATTCGTGCCCTCCGCCCGGAGACAGGATGCGAATACGCCTCTCAACTCTACCCCATCCTTAACGCAAAACCCTTCAACGAAGGCCGCATCAACCAACCCGAATCCCTCGGCATCTCGGCCCCCGACCCACTCACCCTGCGCGTCATCCTCGAGAACCCCACCCCTTACTTCCTCGATCTCTGCGCCTTCTCCACCTACCTGCCCGTCCACCGTAAAACCGTCGAAACCCACGCCGACTGGGCGACCCAAACCGCTCACTTCGTCGGAAACGGCCCCTTCCTCTTCAAAGAATGGCGTCTCTTCGACCGCGTCCGCCTCGAAAAAAATCCCAACTACTGGAACGCAAACACCATCCCCCTCCAATCAATCGACGTTCTACCCGCCTCCCGCCCCACCACCGCGTTCAATCTCTACGCAACCGGACAAGTCGACCTCATGATGGACAAAGGCCTCGCGCCAACCGCCCTCATCGATGAGCTCCGCAAACGCCCTGACTTTCATGCAGGTCCCTTCCTCGGCAACTACTTCATCCGCTACAACCTCTCTCGACCCCACCTCGCCGACCCACGAATCCGGCAGGCCCTCTCCCTCGCATTCGACAAGCAACGCATCACCTCAAAAATCACGCGCGCCGGAGAAACTCCTGCACATAGCTTTGTCCCACCCGGAACCGGCCACGGCTACACGCCGCCCTCCGCTCCGGGCCAAAACCTCGATCGTGCTCGGGCTTTGCTAGCGGAAGCCGGACATCCCGGCGGAAAAGGGTTGCCGGTTCTCACCTATCTCTTTCGTGGAGAGTCGGACATCGACCGCGATATCGCCGTCGAAATCCAACGGACCCTCGAGGAACAGCTCGGAATAAAACTTCTGCTCAGAGGCCTCGAATGGACCGTCTACCTCTCCAGCCTGAGCAACCTTGATTACGATTTGTGCCGCTCCAGTTGGGTCGCCGATTACAACGACCCCAACACGTTTCTCAATATGTTCGTCACCGGCGACGGAAACAATCGAACAGGCTGGTCCCGAAAGGAATACGACCATTCCATCGAACTCGCAGCCGCTGAGCCGGACCCAAAAAAGCGCTTTGCCCTCTTTCACGACGCCGAGAAAATCTTGGTAGAAACCGACCCACCCATCTGCCCGCTTTTCTACTGGGTCGGAATCCAATTCTACGACGCCAACAAACTCGCAGGCATTACCCCCAACCTGCTAGACGAACACCCCCTTCGCTTCATCCATTGGAAAAAACGGTGATGGAGCACCTCGCCTACTACCTCTACCGAATCACCGTCGGAATCCTCACCTTTTTTCCGACGAGCCTCGTAGCCCGCTTCGGCTACGCCATCGGTCGAACTCTGGGCCCGCTCCTTTGCTCGTACCAGCAACTCATCAAAACCAACCTCGACCTCGCCTTCGGAGACTCGCTCACCCCCAAAGAAAAGGCACAAATCCAAAAACAACATTTCGCCCTCCTTTGCTCCAACATTCTCTCGGGAGTAAACCTCGCCGGACGCCCCCTCCAACAATCGCTCGAACGAACGGAGATCGAAGGTTTGGACCATCTCCTCGACGTTTTGAAATCGGGACGAGGGGTTCTCGCACTCATGACCCACTCCTCAAACTGGGAACTCGTCGCAAAACTGTCTCCTTTCCTTTTCCAAAGCGCTTGCGCCGCCGTTTACCAACCTCTCCGAAACCGGCGAATCGATCGACACATCCGGAAACAACGGAAGTCTGAAGGACTCCATCTGTTTGACCGGCGCCGTCTCGCTGGCATTTCCTCCGTTCTGAAATCCCCAGGCGTTGTCGGAGTGCTCGCAGACCAAAACGCGGGACGCGGCGGCGTCTGGTGCCCCCTGTTTGGACGCATCACCTCCTCGTCCCCACTGATCCCGATTCTCGCAAAAGGAACCAACGCAGCCGTCATCTCCATCGCGGTTCAAACAACGGCCATCGGTCGCTGGAAAATCACCTTCTCGCCGGAAGTAACCATCCACCGCGAAAACGTGGCTACCGCCACCGCTGAACTCAACCGCGCCATCGAGCAAATGGTCCGCTCCGCCCCACACGACTGGTTCTGGTCTCACGATCGATGGAAAATCCGAAAACCAATCCAACTGCTCCATTCGCGCGCGCGGCGCGAAGTCATCGGGGAGGGAGTCATCCACCCTTACCGGATTCTTTTCGCCTCCCCAGAAACACAGCCCGATGCTGAGCTCTGTACCCTAGCAGCAAGTTCGCTTCTCGACGGCCGCCCCGACGCAGAACTCCACATCGTCTGCCGCGCAGCACTCGGGGAGTTCTGGAAAACAACGCTGTCTCGAGCGATCGTCCACCCCATCCTCGACTTACCTCTCGAAGAAATCGCTGCCCACATAGCCCCCCTCTCCGCAGATGCGGCCGTCTCACTCCACGAGTCGCCAAACTTCACCCGCGCATGCCGCAAGGCAGGAGTCCGCCGCATCACTTCGCCCGCATCCTTCCCAAAACACCTCCAACGACAAAACCCCCTGCTTCAGGCCCGCGCAGAAACCTCACGTCCAGACAGCGACCCCGCCTTGGCCCTGCTGCAACACGTGGTCCACCTCGGCGGCCCCAACCGCGAACACCTCGACCCCCTGACGCTTCCCCAGACAAACAAACGCACCTAACCTACCCCTCTCCCGCACACCATGAATCCTCTTCCCGGTTTCCGTGACTTCTACCCCAACGATTGCGCCAAACGTAACTACGTCCTCGATCACTGGAAAAAAACGGCGACCCGCTACGGATTCGCCGAGTACGACGGACCAACACTCGAATCGGTAGAGGTTTATAAGAAAAAAAGCGGAGGTGAGCTGCTCGGACAACTCTTCGATTTCATCGACAAAGGCGAACGCCACGTTGCCCTGCGCCCCGAAATGACCCCAACACTCGCCCGAATGATCGTCGCCCGAGAGCGGGAGTTCAAAAAGCCGATGAAGTGGTTCTGTGCCCCTTCATTCTTCCGCTACGAGAAACAACAACGCGGTCGCCTGCGCGAGTTCCTCCAACTGAACTGTGACATCATTGGCGACCCCTCAGAGCTCGCCGATGCAGAGCTTCTCGCACTCGCCATCGATGTGCTACGCGATCTCGGACTCTCGACATCGGATTTCGTTGTGCGCCTGAGCGATCGCGAAGCGTGGACCAACTTCGCGACGCGTCACGAAATCACCGGCGAGCGATTCGGCACCTTCCTCTCGCTCATCGATAAGCTGGAACGGATGACTCCAGCGGACGCTAACGCCAAACTTCAACCCTTTGGCCTCACGCTCGACACCGTCCGCGCCTTCATCGCCAACCCAGGCGATGCTGCTCCCAGACTCAACGCCATCCTCGAAAACCTCGCCGCCCGTGGCCTGAAAGATTTCGTCACCATCGATCTCACCATTGTTCGCGGTCTCGCGTACTACACCGGAATGGTCTTCGAAGTTTTTGATCGCGCCAAAAACGAACGCGCACTCGCGGGTGGCGGACGATACGACACCCTCATCGAAACCATGAGCGATGGACGCATTCGACTTCCCGCACTTGGATTCGGGATGGGCGACGTTGTCCTAGCGAACCTAATCGAAGAGACGCCTGCAGCGCGTAATCAGCGAGATGCGTGGCTCTCGCAGGCATCCAGCCTCGATGCGTTCGTCATCATCGCAGCGCCAGAGCGCAGCGCAGAAGCGCTCGCCACCGTGCAATCGCTGCGAGACGCCGGGCTTCGAGTCGATTACGGCGTTCCCGGAGAGAAAGTGGGCAAGCAGTTTCAGGCCGCCGAGCACAAACGGTCCATCCACGCCGTCGTCGTCGGGTCCGAGTTTCCATCGCTCAAAGTGAAACATCTTGCGTCACGAACCGAACAAGAGACCTCAGCAGACTTACTCCTCAATATTCTGCGCCAAAGCCACTAACACCTGTAGATGTGCTGCGCATTCACGGACTCAGCAAAGCGTCCGTTGAAACAGCATCATGACCGTGGCAGATGCGAGCGCTGCGACCGGCAGGGTGAATATCCAGGCGCCGAGCACCGGTAACGCTGTGCGCCACCGTGCCTTGCCCCCCACAATCCCGACTCCGAGTAACGCCCCCACAGACACATGTGTCGTTGAGACCGGAAGCCCGTGGAAACTCGCCGTTAAGGTCAATGCGGAGGTCGCTGCATTCGCACACAGACCCTCCCCTGCATCCATTCCTGTAATCCCATGCCCCAATGTCTCCGCGACCCGACTCGCACCGAGCATTCCGCCTATCGCCATCGCCACCAAAATGCCCGATTCCGCCCATACACCTGTCAACCACGGTACACCGATCAAAATTCCCGCCATCTTCGGCGTATCATTCAATCCACGAGAGAAACAAACCGCCCCTGCACTCGCAAAATGGACCGGATCGCGCCAACGCTCCCCAATTCCAAACCGCCCAACCACACGCCCAGCCAAACTGACCAAGCCACCGAGAATGACGGCAATCAGCGGGCTCAAAAGGAGCGGACGAACAAATGCGTCCCACAACCGCCATCCGTTTAACCCCGACGCATCAGCCACCCAACCCGCACCAACGAGTCCACCAATCAACATGTGCGTTGTTGAAACGGGAAACCCCAAACCCGTCGCCAATAAGTTGCTCAGCGCCGCGCCCGTAGCGACCGCCGTCAAAAACATCGGATTCCCAATCCAAGCCTCGGCAATCAACCCTTTTCCAGAAAACGCTTTCACCAGATCCGAACCCAAAAGCATCGCAGCGACGCACCCCGCCGCCGTGCAAACCATTGCCCAGAGACGAGACTGATCAAACGAAGCCGACCCGCTCCCGTAAAGCGAAGCAACCCCCTTGAAGTTCGCATTCGCACCATTCGCAAACGCCAAAACCACCACCACCATCACCAAGAAAAACTCCATCGGGCATTCATTTGCCCAATCAGGCAATCACGCAAGCGCAACTTAGCCTTTCACAGCCCTTATCCCCCAGCAAAACTGCCAACAATGACGCAAACGGATCAGCTTCCCTTCGACTGTCTCAATGCCATGCGCGCACTCGCCGAACCCACGCGCATCGAACTCGTTCGCGAACTCATCGCCGGTCCACGCTCCGTCTCTGAACTCTGTGATGCCTTGTCCGCAACGCCCTACAACGCATCGAAACACCTGCGCATCCTCAAGGAGGCTGGGCTGCTCTCCGTCCGAAAACAGGCTCAACAACGCATCTACGACCTCACCAGCGAACTACGCCTCCGCCTTGCCAGAAACCGCAACGTCCTTGATCTCGGATGCTGCCAGTTCAACTTCGACCGTCTGAAAACCTAACAGACTGTCCGACAGTTTGTTGCACTCGCAACGTGCCTCGCGCGTCGCCCTCCAAGTCGCGCAACCAGTAGTCGAGGCAGGTTACTCGACCGCTTTCGCCACCCGAAAACGCATGGCTGACTTTCGGCGACTAAGGGAGACGGTGCAGCAGACGAAGCGCGTCAATCCGAGCCTCAGCGCCAGTCAGGACCGACCGCAACGCCTCTCGCTGCGACTCCAAGCCGACGACCTCCTCAGGCCGCACATGGTCATTCATCCGCTGCAAACCTTTCAACCGCTCAATCTCTCCCCCAAGCACGCGGTCCATCTCAACCACCGACTGAGAAACAATCGCCTGCAGGCGCTCAACCGCAATCCCTTTCGCCTTTTCAATCATCGCCGGGAGCACCCTTTTTCGGATGGGGCCCTGATCCAGTAGCATTTGCAAATCTCCTACTTCCGGATCCACTTCGTCCAAAAACGCGCCATCCCCTTGATCACTCCCCGCGTGATCCACCACCACTCGAAACGGGGTCGGAGGCAGGAACCTGTCCGCATGCAATGGTCGAGGTGCCACACTTTCCACAACAAACCATACTTCCAACAGAAGCCCCTCCTTTCCAGAATCTTTCCACACGCCAAACGCCGTGTTCCCCACCTCGCTCCCAAGCATCATATCCAAGACGCCCTGCGCCATCGGATGGTCCACGCTCAGGAACATCACGTCCTCACGACTAATCGCACGCTCCCGCGAAAACGTCACAGAACATCCTTCCGGCGGCATCCCCGGTATCGCCTCTTTCATCAAATGACCCGGACTCAAAAAATGGCTGCGATGCCCCCCGCCCATATCCTCAATAGACACTCCGAAATGATCCGCCACCCGAATGAAAAATGACTCGAATCCGCGGTCCGCATCCGCACCTCGAACACCCTCGATGATTTCCTGAGCGCGATCGCTCCGACAGGAGTTCAACTCCAACAGTCGATCCTGCCCCTTCTCCAACTTCTTCGTCACCGCCATCGCAAGCTTCCGCGTCTTCGTGATCAATCCTTTCAACAGCGACGGATTCGAATCCCCAAGACACTCCTCCAAATCCTCCCGAAGCGCCGCTGCAATTTCCGACGCCCCATGCACGTTACGCTCAAATGCCCCAAGCCCCTCATGATACCACTTGGCAAGGGCTTCGGATGCATCACCGGAAAGGTAAGGAACATGAATCCGAATCGTCGACGTCTGTCCGATCCGATCCAAACGCCCAATGCGCTGCTCCAAAAGCTCGGGATTAGTCGGAAGATCATACATCACCAAATGATGCGCGAACTGGAAGTTCCGCCCTTCGCTCCCAATCTCCGAGCAAATCAACACGCGCGCCCCCTCCTCCTCCGCAAAAAAGGCGGCGTTTCGGTCACGCTGCATCAAGTTCAGTCCCTCGTGAAAAACCGCGCACCGCACGTTCAACTCCCGCTGCAGGTCGTCAAAGATTCGCTCCGCCAACTTCCGCGAAGAACAAATCAGCAAAGCCTTTTCCTCCCCCAAATCCCGAAGCAACTCCGCAAGCCACTTAATCCGAGCTACGTCCGCACGGCCATCTTTCCCCAACTTCAGCCGATGCAACACCGCTTTCCGCTCGGGAAATCCCGACAGCACGGCTCGCGTATTCCGAAACATCACCCGCCCCGTTCCAAAGGTGTCCAGCAACTCCCGCATCAGTCGTTCCCGTGCAGTCTCATCGCCACCCGCCAACGCCGCGCACTCGCGCGCAACCGCTTCAGATCGCTTCGCAAACAATGCCCGATCCTTCGTCGATAACCCTTTGCCCTCCAGCAATCGATCCACCGCGCCGGCAACCTCCCCGTAATGATCCGACTCCTCCAGAAACGCGTCCCAGTTCCCGTAGCGGTTCGAATCCAGCAACCGCAACCGCGCGAAGTGACTCTCCATCCCCAACTGCTGCGGAGTCGCTGTCAACAAAAGCATTCCCTCAATACGCTGCCCCAACTCCTCCACAAATGCGTACTCCGCACTCACCGCGTCCGGTTTCCACCCCAAATGATGCGCCTCATCCACCACCAACAAATCCCAACCAGCATCCAAAACCTGAATCCGACGCTCCGCATTCCCAGCAAGATACGACAAACCCGCAATCACTAACTGACTATCTTGAAAAGGGTTCCCTCCGGAACCCGAAGCCTCAATGGCCACACAGCGCTCTTCATCAAAAATGCTGAACAACAGATTGAACCGCCGCCACAACTCAACAAACCACTGATGAACAAGCGTCTCAGGTAAAAGCACCAAAATCCTTGAAGCACGCCCTGTCAAATACAGCCGATGAAGAATCAACCCCGCCTCAATCGTCTTTCCCAACCCAACCTCATCCGCCAATAACACACGCGGGGTCAATCGCGAGGACACCTCAGAACCGATGTACATCTGATGTGGAATCAAATCCATCCGCCCTCCGACAAATCCCCGCACCGGCGATCGCCGAATCGCACTCCGCCATCCCAATCCCTCCACCCTCAAATCAAACACTCGAGACTCATCCGTCTGCCCCCCCAAAAGCCGCTCCTCCGGACTCGAAAACCGAATCGTGTCAGCCAACGTCGACTCCGGATGCTCCTCAGAACCATCCCAATACGCGAGTAACCCAGCGTTCTCACGAACCTCCTCCACCACAATCTGACGCCCCGTGTGCAACCGAACACGATCCCCCTCCTTAAAACGAACCCTCCGCAACGGAGCCGTTTCCAACGAGTACTGACGATGTTCGCCCGCAGCCGGAAAAAACACCTCCACACGTTTTCCTTCAACCCGCAATAAAATCCCGAGCCCAAGTTCCGGCTCGCTATCACTGACCAATCGTTGCCCTGGTCTGGCCTCGCTCGCTTCCATGAAAAGCGAGGAGCCTAACCGACCTGCTCCCCCCGACAACCCCCCGATGCAAGAAACGAAGCGTCGCGGCGTCAGTTCCACGTTTCATCAGGCTCGGTGCTGATGTCGGATGTCCTCCGCCTTGAAGAGAAAAAACACTTCCTCCGCGATGTTCGTCGCATGATCTCCAGCCCGCTCAATCGCCTTCGCCACCGTCAGCAAATGAAGCTCCTGCGCCGTCGTTGTGGGATCTGCCACAATCGCTGCCTCAATCGCACGCGCGGTGTCCCGATACAACTCATCGACCCGCTTATCTTTCCCAATCACCTCCAAAGCCAAGTCGGTGTCGCGTTCCACCAGCGCTCGAATGCTCTGGCGAATCATCCACTCCACATCCTCCACCATCTTAGGAATCCCGATTAACGAGCCCAAAGCGGCGATCCGATTCAAATCCCGCGTCCGCCGCGCAATCGTCGTGGCCTGATCCGCAATCCGCTCTAACTCGTTCGAAATCTTGGACGCCGTAATCAAAAACCGGCAGTCACCCGCGATCGGCCCATGCGTGCTGATGTACGTGATCACCAAATCATCAATCCGCACCTCCAACCGGTCCACCTCGTTGTCCGCCTCCTCCACTTCCAACGCAATCGCCTCGTCTCGCTCCATCAACGCTTTCGCCGCTCGCGCAAAGTTGCGCTCAGCCAAACCGCTCATCCGCAAAACCTCGTTCCGGATTTCCGCTAGTTGATTCTCCCAAAAGATGCTCATCGCTGGTGAAAAATACTCTGTTGCTCCCTCAGCACCAACCAGAAACACCACTAACCAAACCGGCCCGTGATGTATTCCTCCGTCTCACGATGCGCCGGCGTGGTAAAAATCTTCTCTGTCCTGTCGCACTCCACCAAGCGACCCAAGTAAAAAAACGCCGTCAAATCAGACACCCGCCCCGCCTGTTGCATGCTGTGGGTCACAATCACAATCGTGAAATCACGCTTCAACTCCTGAATCAACTCCTCGACCCGACCCGTCGCAATGGGATCCAGCGCCGAACAAGGCTCATCCATCAAAATCACCGAGGGATTCACCGCAATCGCCCGCGCTATGCAAAGCCGCTGCTGCTGACCGCCTGACAACCCCATCGCACTGCCGTGCAACCGATCCTTCACCTCGTCCCAAAGCGCCGCCCCACGCAAACTCCGCTCCACCGCCTCCTCAATCACCGATCGGTTCGTCACTCCCTGAACCTCCAGCCCGTAAGCCACATTCCCAAAAATAGAACGAGGAAACGGATTTGATTTCTGAAAAACCATCCCCACCCTCCGCCGCAACCCAATCACGTCCACCGTCGCGCGATTAATATCCTCGCCACCCACCCGCACCGATCCAGCCGTAATCCGAGCCCCATCCACCAAATCATTCATCCGATTGAAGCAACGCAGCAACGTCGACTTGCCGCATCCCGACGGCCCGATGAACGCCGTCACCCGCTTCTCCGGAATCGATAACTCAATCCCGTGAAGCGCCTTCTTGGACCCGTAACAAAAGTCCATCTGCGACACCTCAATCATTGGCGTGGTTCCATAGGATTCGGTGGGTTTATTCCCGCCATCAAACGATGAAACACTACGAGCCCTGACAGAGGGTGGATTCAAGGTGGCATTCATGAAACAAAATGACTTCAGAATGCAACCCGCTCCCGCTCCCGTTGACCACCCCTCCTGCGTGACATTCCTGTAACACAACCCGTCCTCCTCTGAAAAAATGCGTCTTGGCTGACTGCTCTCCTGATAGGTGCGCCTCGTGCTTTCCCAGTCGGCCATGAAACGCTCCGCCACGATTCTGTCCCTTGCGGCCTGCAGCATTCTCCCCGCCCGCACAGCAGACATCAACGCTCCCAACTCAAAGGCGAATGCCCTCCAGCCAGCCGCCCGCGCCAGCGAACCCTTCCTCGCAAAATCGGAAGGTAAGGACGAGCAATGGAGGAAATCTTTCAAGCTCCAGCCAGGTTTCACCAGTGAGACTTGGGCCAGCGAACCGCTCCTCGGAAACCCGGTCGCATTCACCTTTGACGACCAAGGCCGCTGCTTCACTTCAGAAACCAACCGCTACAGGTCGAGTGTCCTCGATATCAGGCATTATATGTTCATGCTCGAGGACGATATGGCGTCTCGAAGCGTGAAAGACCGTGCCGCCTACACCAAAAAACACTTTCCCAACGACTGGCAAACCCTGGAGCGCGAGACCGAAGTGGTTCGATTAGTTGAAGACTCCAAGGGTTCCGGGAAAGCAGATAAATCCCGCGTTTTCGCAGACGGTTTCAACACCATGCTCGATGGCATCGCCAGCGGTGTGCTCTCCCTCAACGGCAAAGTGTGGTTCACCAACATCCCAAACCTCTGGCTCTTGGAGGGCATCGGCGCGGACGGACGCGCCCAGCGCCGCGAAGCCCTCAGCCACGGATGGGGCGTTCGATTCAGCTACACTGGCCACGACTTTCACGGTCTCTCCCTCGGGCCCGACGGACGACTCTACTTCACCATCGGCGACCGCGGTGCCCGCATTGAGGACGCCTCTGGTCGTCCCATCATCGACCTTCCCGACGAAGGGGGGGTCTTCCGATGCGAGCCGAATGGAGCCAACTTGGAACTCGTCATGCGCGGCCTGCGCAACCCGCAGGAAACTGCGTTTGACGAACTCGGAAACCTCTTCACCGCCGATAACGACAGCGACCAAGGCGACCGGGAACGCTTCGTGTATGTTGTGCCGGGAGCCGACGCGGGTTGGCGGGTAGGATGGCAGCATCACCCCATCGGCAAACGCCACAACGCATGGCTGGCTCAATCATTGTGGGAGCCGCGTGACCCCGCAAAAAAGCAACCGGCGCAGATCCTATCCCCCATCATGAACATTCCGGACGGGCCCTCCGGAGTCGCCTATTACCCCGGCACGGGACTTCCGGAAGAGTTCCGTAACCGCTTCTTCGTCTGTAGCTTCAAGGGTTCCACAGCAAAGAGTGCAATCAACTCTTGGTCAGTCAAACCCAACGGCGCCGGGTTCGCCGTCGACAAATCCCCAGAGGAGTTCATCGGGAACACACAGGCCACCGACGTTGAGTTCGGCCCCGATTCCCGCATCTACCTGAGCGATTGGGGGTCTGAAGGGTGGGAAAGCAAAGGCACGGGACGAATTTACCGCGTCCAACACGAGACCTCTCGCCAGTCGCAGGCTCAAAAAATCAACGAGGTTCAGTCCCTCCTGAGAGAAGGTTTCGCCGCCCGCTCCTCCCAAGAGCTGGCTAACCTTCTTTCGCACAGCGATCAACGCATCCGGCTCCGCGCTCAATGGACCCTTTCCGACCGCTCTGACGCGGTTCCCCTCTTCGAATCCGTCATCAAATCGTCGAAAGAACGCCTCCCGCGGCTCCACGCAATCTGGGGGCTCGGCCAAGTCGCGCGAAAAAATCAGAAGGATGGCCCCGGCCCCCTCGACACAAAAGCGCTCGCCCTGTTCCCAAGCCTCCTCTCTGACCCAGACGCAGAACTGCGAGCCAATACGCTAAAAGTCATCGGCGACTGCAAAGCGCGTAATCTCAGCCAGAAGGGAGCTCTGGATGGATCGCTAAAAGATCCCGAGCCAAGAGTCCGCTTCTTCGCAGCCATCGCGGTGGGACAGACTGGCGCAAAAGAATCCCTCCCAGCCGTGCTCGAAATGGTTCGGGAAAATGCGGACAAAGACCAGTACCTGCGTCATGCAGCCGTCATGGCTCTCAGTTTAAACAACGACAAGGAGTTGCTCGGACTAGGCATAACCGACCCCTCGCCCTCGGTTCGGCTCGTCACACTCCTCGCGATGGCTCGCACCAACGACCCCCGCATCGTTGGATTCCTTCAGGACAGTTCTCTCCAGATTGTTGCAGAAGCCGCTTGGGCCATCACCCACTGTTCCTTCAAGCCTGCCCAAGCTGATCTCGCCAAACTGCTGAGCAGAGAGGGCCTTACAGAATCGGTTGAACTTCAGTCGCTCAATGCCGCCTTTCGAACCGGGGGGGACGAATCGGCCGCATCCATCGCCGCTTTTGCCGCCAAATCAACGAAAGCCGAGGACCTGCGCGTGGAAGCGCTCACCCAACTCTCGCTCTGGGCCCAGCCTCCGAAAAGAGATCGCGTCCTCGGTACCTTCCGCCCCCTGCCGCAGCGAGCAGCAGCACCCGCCGCTAAGGCGCTTCTCCCCCACCTTCAGGCACTCCTCAGGGACAAAGAGAAGATTTCCATCGCCACGTGCTCCGCAGTCAACGCGCTTGCAGTCAAGGAGGCTGCCCCCGCACTGACAGCACTCGCCAACGACAACGCCGCAGCCGCCAAGGCCCGTGTCGCCGCCCTCGAAACCCTCGCAACACTTGCGCCCTCTGATTTCACCGCCACCCTCACTGCGGCCCTCTCCTCCCAAAGTACCAGCCTCCGAACCGCGGCCGCCGGACTCCTTGCAAAAAGGGATCCCAACGCCGCCGCCAAACAGCTCATCGGCGCTTGGAGTAACTCAGACGGTCAGCGGAAAAAATCCATCGCTGAAACCCTCGGTGCGGTTTCTTCCGCCGACTCGGACAAGTTCCTCGCTTCCCTCGTTGATCAGCTGAAGTCGGAGCCTCGGGAAGCCTGGCTCGAGATTTTGGAATCCGCCGCACGCCAAGGACCTCTCTCCAAGGCAGCCCTCGCTCGATACGAATCCAGTCTTCCAAAAAACGACCTCGTCGCGAAGTTCCTACCAACCCAGTTCGGAGGCGATCGAACCAATGGGGAACGTCTTTTCAAAGAGCACGCTGTCGCAGCATGCATGCGATGCCATCGCATTGGGGGAACCGGTGGCGATGCTGGACCCTCTCTCGACGGCTTCGCCAAAACCCATGACCGAAACTACGTGCTGGAGAGCATCGTGAACGTAAACGCCAAAATCGCACCCGGCTTTCAGATGATCTCGGTCAACCTGAAAGACGGGACATTCAAAGCGGGTCTCGTGAAATCAGAGAGCAAGGAGACATTGACGCTTCAAATCCCAGGCGGTCCCACGGAGTCAATTCCCGTGGCAAACATTACAAAACGCGAAAACGCCCCGAGCGGCATGATTCCAAATCTTGGTGACCTACTGTCGCGTCGGGAACTCCGCGACATCGTCGAGTATGTCTCCTCCCTCAAGTAAGACCGTCACCTGCGAGCAAACCGTAACGACCGTCCTCAAAACATCCCCCATGCTGCAAAACCGGAACCGAAGGACGCCGAAACGAGGGAAAATGGACGTGATTTCCCGAGGTGAACCGCATCTACTCCAAAGCCTTCTCCAAAAGAGCAACTCAAACTAGGCCCAGCCGACAGCCGAACAACGGCCCAAGCTTTTAGTTCTTCGCCTGAAAAAAAAATGCCTCTAAGGTTTTAAATCCCCACTGAACAAAATGAGAAAACACTTCGTCGGTTTTATCGCAGCAGCGGCATGCACCCTCGCATCGTCAGTCGCCCAATCTCCCGCAAAACAATCTGAAATCAAAATCGAGCGTCTGAAGGTCGAGTTGCTGAAAACGCCTCAAGTTCAAGCACAAGGACTACCCAACAAACGTGTGCTCAAAGCCGGAGAATGGCTCGAGGTCGAGGTGGAGCTTTCCGCTCGGGCAGATGTCAACGACGTGTCGCTCAAGTTCCACTGCCTCGTCATGAACCCCGACCAGTCCTTGAGTCACTACATCGGCGAAGTCACTCACACGAGAATTCCAAAAGGACGAGACCGCCACTCAGCCATGTTCCTCGACCCCCGGACCCTTGACTCCATCACCGAAGGAAAATCCTTCTCGATGAACACCAACGTCAAAGCCGCCTGGGTCGAACTGAAAAAAGGTGGCGAAGAAATCGATCTCAAGTTCGAAGGAAACGGGGTCACTCAACAAAATGTCAAAGCCGCACTCGACGGGGGTAAAGCTCGTGAAATCACCGGCTCGTTCCTCAACAAAAATCAGACACCTTTCGGGCTCCTCCTCTGGGACTACTACGAACCCGTAAAACAATAAGTCCTCGGCTCACCGAAAAGCGCGCCCGCCCCTGGAACAACCCGAGCACCAAGCCCTAGCCCCGTAAGGCCCGAAACAATGGCATCACTCTCCCACTTCCTCACCCTGAAGCTTGGCACACAGAACGTCAGCCTCGCCGAGTTTAAATCAACAAAGGCGGGGGGGCTCGTTCTTTCACGCGTCGAGGAAAGTGGGCTCGTAGCTGACCCGTCTGCGGACGCAACACGCGTCGCCCAAACCAAGATGGCGATCGCCGAGCTTTCAGCGAAAATCAAGCGCAAGGGTGGACATGTCCGAGTCTCGCTCGCCTCCCAGTCCGCATTCAGTCGGTTCATCAAGCTGCCCGCTGTTGACGGCCAAGAAATCGCAAAACTCGTGGAGTTCGAAGCCGCGCAAAACATCCCCTACCCGATGAACGAAGTCGTTTGGGACTTCCAATCCATCGAATCGCGGAAGACGGGCGAGAAGGAGGCCCTCATCGCCGCAATCAAGGCAGACCTGCTCGCGGAGGTGAACAGCGCCATCGAATCCGGTTCACTAGAGACGGAGGGCTTCGACCTCTCGCCGCTCGCCTTGGCTAATAGCTTCCTCTTCAACTACCCAGACTACGAGGGCTGCTCGATGATCGTAGACGTCGGAGCCCGAACCACGAACCTCGTATTCATCGAAGCTGGTCGAGTTTTTTACCGAAGCATCTCGTCCGGAGGAAGCTCCGTCACGGGCGCCATCGCGAAAGAGTTTCAGGAGTCGTTCGCCGAAGCAGAATCGAGAAAAATCGAGCACGGGTTCATCGCCCTCGGGGGTAACTACGCCGATCCGGATGACCAAGACGTCGCAAAACTGTCCAAGGTCATCCGAAATGCCATGACTCGGCTCCATGCCGAAATTGCGCGATCCATTTCATTCTACCGTTCCCAACAAGGTGGCAGTGCGCCTACCCGAATCCTCCTCGCCGGTGGAGGCGTGAGCCTCCCTTACTCGAGAGAGTTTTTCGAAGAGAAACTCTCTGTCCCCAGCGAGTTCTTCAACCCCCTCCTCAAACTCACCCTCGCCGCAGGAATCGATTCCGAAAAAGTTGCCGGACTCGCCCACACTTGGGGCGAACACGTAGGCTTGGCCTTGCGGATGGTCAGAGAATGCCCCGTCGCCCTGCGCCTCGTCCCGCCCTCAACCATCGAGCGCCAAACTCAACGCAAGCTGGTCCCCGCAGCCGCCATCGCCTTCCTCCTCGCAAACTCCGCCCTTCTCGGATGGATGGGCCACTTCAATGCCGTGTCAACGGACTCCGAAGCGCTCTCAACCCAAATCAAACGGGAGATCAAAACGCTCGAAGACATTGACAAGTCGATTAAGGACAAACGCCTAAACCTGCGTAAACGCTACGAATCAAGCCTGCCCTTCCACCAAGCCGTCGCTGATCGCGATTACTGGATCAGAGTCATCAACGATATTCACCAACGACTCCCAGATGACTTTGTTTGGATCACCAACTTGCAGTTTGTCAAAACTGCTACCGACGACTCCACTTCCCAACCAAAGACCAACGAAGTTCCGGCAAAGTCCTCCGGACGAAAACCGGAGGTAGAGACCGATAAACCCATCTCCCTGCCCCCCCTTTCCATACCGAATGGCACCTTGGAGGTTCAGGGGCTGTACTTGGTGAATCCCAAGGGGGTCGGGGTCGTTGACGACTTCCTGAGCCTGCTCGACAAGTCCGATTTATTTTCAGTCAACAAAGAGAAAATAACCCGCGTCGACCAAGCGAGCAGTAACGAGGAATGGGCGTACCGATTCTCCGTGCAGCTTCAACCGAAAAACTTTCACCTGCGACCTTCCGAATCTGCCACCCAGGCCGATCCAGGAAATCCAAACCCGACTTCACCTCAACCTAAAGACGGTCTCGCAAAATGAACTGGATAAAGCGTAATGCGGCTCTGACCGCCATCCTCGCACTTGGACTCCTCTCCACCGCTGCGAGCGCGTACCTCGTGATCTCAGCGTCAAACTCAGCCTCTGAGAAATCTGCCGCTCTGAAAACGGAGTCGGACAGACTGGCACGACTACAAAACGCCAAACCCGCCCCCTCCAAGGAAAATGCTGACCTCCTCGACACTCAAACCGCCGCCCTCGAAGACCTAGCCGGCAAGCTCGAAACTCGACTGATCGAGTCGAACATCAACCCCGCCACTCTCTCCGAAACAGCGTTCCAGGACGCGCTCAACAAACTCATCCGCGAAGTTAAGAACAGAGCGCAAGACATCGGCACAATCATCTCAACCCCCTCACCCGATTTCGCCCTCGACTTTGACCGGTTCACCAAAGAAGTCCCCAAACAAAACCTTCTTCCGGCCCTCTCTCGGCAGCTGGCCGAATCCGAGTTCCTCATCAACCTCTTGCTGAAACATCAACCCCTCGAAGTCCGGCGTTTCGAGAGGGAAAAATCTCCCGAGGAAGACCCCACCTTCAAACCCAAGCCGCCAGAACCGCCCCAAAAGACCGGAGCCGCCCCCAAAAAAAACGGTCCGAAAGAACCCGAATCCGAGGCTAAGCCAATCCCCCCTTATCAATCAAAAACCTACCAGATCACCCTGCTTTCCCGGCCAGAAACCATTCGCGGTATCCTCGGCGAGCTCTCCGATTCGAAAATGCCCTTTGCGATTGTGCGCTCGATCGGTGTCACAAACGAAAAAAAGGACGGACCTAAACGCAAACAAGAAGGCACTCCCAACCCCGAAAATCCCGACTCAACGCAGAGCCTTTACATCGTCGGTGA
>JBIIXW010000088.1:0-12799 GCA_044347165.1 Chthoniobacteraceae bacterium | reverse complement strand
CGCGGCGCGTCTTCCGTCGCGGAGAAGAGGATGGTGCCAACGTTCTTACCAGCGGGGATTCGGAGACCGGTCGCGGTGACGCCTGGGGGCAGATTTTCGACCTTCAGCTCGATGGCGCCATCGAATCCGTCACGCCGGACCGCGATGACTTCAAATGGCATGGTGGCGCCTCCGCGCAGTGCGATGGGTTTTGAGACGGCTGCGCGGTCGCCGTTGCGGAGTTCTTTGTGGAGCGCCCAGGCCGCGATGGCGAAGTCAGGGGCCGCTTTCCGAACGATGAGCGAGTAGGTGTGACGGGGTACTGCACGTGTTCCTCCGAACAGATCACGAATCTGGATTCGGTACTGTCCGTCCTCCTTGATTTCGAGTTTTCCGAGCGGATCTGCCGAACCGATGTCATAGGGCGGGCCATCGTAGGCGTAACCGTTGGACGAGAGTTTCACCGGACTGGTGATATCATTCAGTTCTGCAACGTCTTCCGTGGAGCCGTCAGGTTTCACCTTTTGGACAAGAATGAAGGGATCGGTGGGAAGGCCGCGTCGTTCGGAGACGGCTTCGATCCACCACGTGTCCCCTTTTTTTCCCGTAAACGAGTAAGTATCAACGTCTCCCGCTGTTGCGAAGGCGCCGTGGATGGTGCAGGGGAGGGTGATGGATTGGGCGTTGTTGGGGAGGTTGTTAGGTTCTACTTCCGCGATGGTGTTGGTCGGGGTGTGTTCGGGTAGCGGGAGCGTCGCTGCGCTGACCGTCCGCGTTGCGGGTTGGCGCGGAACGGGCGCATCGGGCGACGGGGGCGAGAGCAGCGCGAGACGGTAGAAGTGCTCGGCACCGCCTTGGAAGGTGAGTCCGTGCACCTTGACGTGGTAGGTGCCGTCGGCGGGTGCGGTGAAATCGAGGTATCCCGTGCGGCGTTCCGCAACGAGGTCTCTTCCCTTTTCGTCCGCGACGATGACGACTGGGGTGAGTTTTGAGTCGATGCCGGAGGTGGCGCATTCGAGCACGAATCGCTGGCCTTTGCCGGCTTCGAAGCGGTAGTAGTCGACCGCCTTGGTGGTGGTGGTGGCGTTGCAGATGGTGTTTGGCGGCAGGAGAATCGCTTTCTCCAAGGAGTTATTCCCTTCCTTGCGCGTGATTTCATCGAGCGCGTTGAGGGAGAACGCCCTGGCGGAGGACATGCCGAGCTTGGCGAAGAGGCGTGCTTCCACGATTCCCGGTTGCGCATCGGGAGCGACGGTGACGAGGAATCGGTTGGGCTCGATTTCGCCTTTGTCGTTCTTCTTGGGTTGAGCAGTAACTTTCGGAGAGGAGAAGACGAGGTCCGTGCAACCGGTCCCTTCCTCCGCGGTGATGGTTACTTCAACGGTTGAGCCAATTTTGGCGCCCATCGGCATCGTGGTCAGCAAGCGGGGCGCGGGCAGCAGGACGGATTGTGCGAGTGCGGCGGTGCTCAGCGCTGCGAGCGGGATGGAGAGAAGGAGGGGAAGGCGCATGATTAGTGGTTGAAGAGGAATTCTTTGGAATTGATGAGGGCCCAGATGAGGTCTTCGTAACCCATTTTTCGTGAAATGTTTGTGTCGAGCAGTTTCCCCTCGGCGGAGAGGCGTTCCTTGGTGAGGTGTTCTTTGGCGACGGCGACTTCGGGTTCCCGAGGTTCGCGCGAGAAGGCCGCGAGGTAGAGGTCGCGCAAGCTGGCGTCGTCGTCTTTGGCCTTGGCCATGCGTGCGGCGGTGGCGTCGCTTCCTGAGAGTTTCGCGCGCATTTCGGGAGCGTTCATGAGGTGAAGGCTTTGTCCGAGGCTGGGTGCTTGAACGCGCTCGCATTCGCAGACGGAGTCGCCCTCTGGGCGTCCGAACACGGTGAGAAATAAGGATGCCTTGTTGTAACTGTTGTCGGGCAGTGCGATAGCGCGTGTGCCCGCCGGGAGGTCTGAATAATTGGTCGCAGAGCGCGTGATTTGGTCGATCGAATCGAGAAGCACTTCGGCGTTCAGGCGGCGCGGGTAATAGTGGGAGAAGTTTTGTCGATCGCTCGCGTTATCGGAAGTGGCGGTGGCGGACAACTGGTAGGCGTTGGAGGTGGTGATGGCTCGGATGACCGCCTTTAAATCGAACTTCTGCTGAACGAAATGGTTCGCCAGTGCATTGAGGAGTTCGGGGTTGGTGGGCGGGTTGGTGTCGCGCATGTCGTCCTCAGGTTCGACGAGGCCACGATTGAAAAAGTGTTTCCAGTAACGGTTGGCAAGGGCTTTGGCGAAGAACGGGTTGTTTGAGGCGCCTATCCAGTCTGCGAGATGGATGCGAGGGTCGTCATCGGGGGCAATCGTGAGCGTGGGGCTTCCGAGACCGGCGGGTTGTACCAGTTGGCCCGTGCGCTTGTTTTCGGCTTTGGCGACGCCCCGTTTGTGAAAGATCAGGGATTGGCCGGCGGTGGCAGTGGGGCGTCGTCCCACTTGAGTGAAGAACGCGGCAAGACCGTAATAGTCCTGCTGACTCCAGCGTTCGAAGGGATGGTGGTGGCATTGTGCGCAGCCCATGCGAACGCCAAGGAAGAGTTGCGAAACGTCCTCCAGTTGCTGTTCGGGGGTCTTTACCTGGTTGTACCAAGCGACGGGTGGGTTCGAGACGGCGTCCCCTGTGGCGGCGAGAAGTTCGCGAACCATTTGGTCATACGGCTTGTTGGCGAGGAGTCCGTCGCGAAGCCAGGAGTGGAAGGCGAAACTGGCTTTGGTACCTTTGTCGATGCGCTTGTTGCGCAGGACAGCCGCCCACTTATTTGCGAAAAAGTCTGCATATTCCGGACTCGAGAGGAGGGAGTCGACGAGTCGATTCCGCTTGTCAGGGCGGGTGTCTGCGAGGAAGGCAGTGGTTTCCTCGGTGGACGGGATTTTGCCCGCGATGTCGAGGGACGCGCGGCGGATGAAGGTGGCGTCGTCGCAGAGAGGCGAGGGAGGAATGCCGAGGCGCTTGAGGTTGGAGAAGACGAGGTCGTCGATGAAGTTTTTCGAGGCGGGAACGGCGGGAACGGGCGCGCCCTGTGGGAGTGCGGCGGTGTAAACACCGACGAGGCCCTGGTAGCGGACCATGACGGCTGCGTTGCCCGGTAGGTCAAAGAAGGTGACACGGCCGGACTCGGAGACTTCAGCCATGGCCTTGTCATTCGGTTCGTAGACCGCGAGGCGAGTCACGTCGCGGGAGGAGCCGTCGCTGTAGCTCGCGGTGACGGTGAGTTGGCGTTCAGACCGAACGGGGAGTGTGTCGTTTTGGGGCGAGATTTTGAGGGAGGCGATGGTTGGGTCATCTTTCACCTGAAAGGGCATGCCTTCACCAATCCAGCGTGCGATGGTTTTGAATCCGTCGGAATCAGGGGCGAGTTTGCGGCCGCCACCGTGGGGAGACAGGTTTGCGGATTTGAGAAGGAGGAGGCTTTGCTCGGGGGCGTCTGCGAAGACGCGGCGGCCGCGGCCTTCTTTAACGATGTGTTCGTAGTCTTCGGCGGGTTCGTAGCCGAACAAGGAGAGACGGAACCCATTCTGACCGATGATGGCTTTTGCATGGCACGCGCCGGTGTTGCATCCCGCCTTTGTGAGGACGGGCATGACATCATTGATGAACGATGCGGGCCTCTCTTCCGCGGCGGCGGAGAGGGTGATTGCGGAGAGGACGAGAGACCGAAGAAGGGGGCGGGACATGGCTCACTGAAGGCTAGGAGTATTAGCGGCCAAACTTAGCCTTGAGGCCACACGGAAGGGTTTTTGCGTGGTTGTGTAAACAACTGGCGGAGAGCGCTTAGTGATGAATGGCTGAAAACGGGTGGATTTTCAGCAGAAAAGAGCACTGAGATCTCACCGTTTGAGTGGTCGTTTCTCATCGCGCAGGTGGGTCGGAAGATTCGTTAACCCCCTTTGTGTGAGGCTGGGGCGTTCCGCCCGTGAAGGGTAGCGTGGCACAGTGCCGGATCCGGAAGCCTCCGGCCTGCCATCGGCATGTTTAACTGTTGAAGAGCGGTCTTCGCGGCATCGAAACCGCCAGACGACAGTGTTCCACGCCTTCGTGATTTCTTCTGGGGTGTCGGTGGATGAATGGCGGTGTTCAGCGCAGCTGCGAAGATGAGTGTGAAGGGATTCGGTTCAGTGTGTAGTAGGCGACTGGGTAGACGAGCTTGTCGCCCCTTGCAGATCGAATGAGAGGAAAGTGCAGCTCGTGCACATACAGCGGTTTTCGTTGAGGAGCGACCAGGTGCAGTGTTTTTGCGTCGGGAGAGAGTTCTGTGCGTTCGATGGGCACTTGTGTCGTGTCGATTTCGTCACTTCCGTAGGCGTGGGAATGAAGGTAGGTGTAACGCGACATCGTCAGGTCCGCTGGTGCTCGCACGGTCGTAGGGTCGACCGGGTGAGTGAACTCGAGGGCGAACCCGTCGGGAGTTGCGCGCAGGGTGCGTATCGCGAACGGCACGGGGGCAGACTTCGATTTGCGCACGCGTTGGAGGCCGTAGGATCGTGCGCCGAGGGAGGACCAGCCGCGGTTGGTCATGCCGACGAACAGACTTCCGTCCGGGGCGAATGCGAGGCGGACGACTGCGGCGGGAAATCCGTCGAGGAACGGGAAGCAGGCGCCTTGGTATTGACCCTCGACCTTTTCGAGGAACACCCGGTTGATTGCGGAGTTGGTGAACTCACCGACGAGGAGTTGTCCTTCGAAAGGACCAAACGAGCCGTCCTCTGGAATCATAACGATGTCCGTACCGCTTCTTCCCATTTTGTTGTACGGAAGCCAGACGGCGGCGGGCCGCATGGCTGGGTTGCGTTGGATGGCCTCTGGGTACGGGATACCGTCCGCAATTTTTGCGGGCATGTTGAGTGGTGAATCCGGAAGGGTTTGCGAGCCAATGCCTTCTGGGTTGGTGAAGAAAGCGCCTTTCTGAAGGTGGTGGATGGGTGTGGCGGGAACCCAAGTGCCTTGCTGATCGGTGACGAACATTTCTCCATCCGCGTTTGTGCCAAAGCCACACGGAGACCTCAGACCGGCCGCCATGGGCTGCAGCGTTCCATCGGGGCGTAGCGTGAGCGCCCAACCGCGCCAGGGTGCGTCGTTTGCGGCGCGCTCGCCCATGTCGAGATTTGTGGTGATCCAGAGGTTGCCAGCTTTGTCGCGTTTCGGGCCGTAAGCGTAGCCGTGGTAGTTACCTGAGACATTCCAACCTCGCGCCGCGGTGAGGTATTCGTCAGCGATACCATCTTGGTCGGTATCTCGAAGACGGGTCACTTCCGTGCGTTGGGTGACGAGGAAAGAGTCTCCATCTTTCAGAAGGCCGAGCGGTTCGTGGAGGCCCGAGGCGAAGCGGTGAAAATGTACGGGTTTAGCATCAGCACCGAGTACGTCGTCGATGAAGTAAACGTCGCCTTTGCGGAGCGTAACGCCGAGTCGATCTGGGCCGACCCAGTCCATCCCGCTGATTTCGAGCACGATGTCGCCGCCAGGCTTCCATTGTTTGTCGCGAGAGTCAGACGGTGTCGCAGCGGTGAGTAGGTCGCGGACTTCGTAGCCTGGTTCCGAGGCCGGCAGGTTGGCAGCGAGCGCGAATACCGCGAGGCCCACGACGAGGCGGCAGGAGGGGAATAAAATCATGGGGTCCAGAGGTAGTGGAAGTGGCGCGTGTCGGCGGGAACGTCACGGACATCAACGGGGGTGAGCGTTTCTGGGTGGGTGAATGATGCGGGGAGCGGTCCGTTGACGGCACGGATGACTCGATGGATGCCTTTAGAATCCGCGGTGAACGTTTCTTCGAGGGAGGTTCCGTCACGGAGGACAAGGAAGGTTGGGTTGCCTGATTTGTCCGTGCGATAACCTTGGAACGATTTCGCATGGGAGTCGCCGGTGCCTGTATTTTTTGGCCATTGAACCACTTGCTTGGAGAGAGGGGATTCGAACGGGGCTTGTCGGGAGAACCACGTTGAGTAGGCGTCAAAGAAGCGGCCTTTCCACAGGAGGGCAGGCGTTCCGCTCAGTCCGTCAAAGGCGAGGTGAAACCCTGAGGGAAAGCCGACGAGTATGGCGTGAGGACCGACTCCTTCGAGGAAGGCACGTTGGATGACGGGGCGTTCTTTTGGGACGATTTCAAATGCGGACGAATCGGTGGATGGGAGGCCAAGAGGTTCACCTTCTGGCTTCTGGAGGAAAGCGAGCACGGCGTTGATTTGCGCAGAGCTGCTTCCATTGAGCAGAGGAATCGCGGACTTTTCGGCGGGCCAGAGTGCGGGCATGAGGGTGTTGGCTCGGTACGTGGCTGGGTTTCGGAGGTAATCGTGCAACCAACTGGCTTGCAGTCGTTTTCCAGAGTCGTGCAGATCGAGGGCTTGGATTCCGAGTGAGGGGCGGTCGTTCCAACGGTGGCACGTGATGCAGTTCATGCCGCCATGGGAGCCGAGGAGGATCCGTCCGACCTCTCGGGTTTCGAGGTCGTCGGGAACGGGATGGTTCTCGGAGTGGGCGCTTTCGCTGGCAAGCTGAGTGAGGTGTTTCGCCATGCCTGAGTAGCTGGGCATGCGGGTGTGGATGTAGGGGCGCTTACGATTCGAACCTTCGAGCACTCCCTGCATCCAAGTGGGTTGAAGCTTCGCGCCGATGCGGGTGAGCGGCGGGGGAATGCGTCCGGTGTCGCCTATGGCTTCGTCACCCGTGAAATAGGTGGTGGTTTCGGGGGCTGGGCCGCCGGTTTGGTCGACGGCGTGGCAGGCGGTACAGTTGAGGGCTTGCGTGGTATGACGCCAACGCGCCTCTGCGGTTGGGAGCGCTTGATCGGGATGGAGAAGGTAGGCCGCAAGCGCCTTGCGTTGGATGTTGGTGAGCTCGAAGCGGGGGGCGTTGCTCGGTTTGAGAGCAAGGCATCCTCGGGCCGTGTTGCGGATGGGGATGGTTGGCCCCCAAGGTTTAGGGGATGCGTTGTGGCAGGCGTTGCACTGCAGCTGTTCGAAATGGGCAGCACCGCGCTGAACTCGCTCGGGATGGGGCGAGAGCGGGGCGATGGGCTTTGCTTGTCGCGGATCGCTCGTGCGGAAATCGAGGAGATGGGCGGCAATATCGAACGCGTCCTGCGGGGTGAGCGGGATGGCGGGCATCCGAGCGTCGGGCCGGTGCGTGGTTGGGGATTCAAGGAACGCAGCGAGCGACGGGAGGGAATACTTTTTGGTGAGGTTAGCTAGGCGAGAGAGGAAGGCGGGAGCAACGTTGACATCGGAGGTTGGGTGACAGGCTGCGCACCCGCGATTGCGGAAGAGATCGTCACCGCGCTCGGCGTTGGCGTGGAGGGCGGATTTTGGTTTGGCTTTGGGTTTGCCGGAGGTGCTGCTGGTTGAGTGTTGGCTGAGCGAGGTGAGGTAGTGGGCGAGGTCAGTGGCTGTCTCGTCCGGGTTTCCGAGGACTCGATGGAGCAGGCTCGGCATGGTTGAGCCGAGGCGGGCTGAGCTTGGGTTCTTGAGGAAGTCGACTATCCATTCGGGTTGGGCACGATCGGAAATGACGGTGAGGTTGGGACCTTGTCGGCGAGGGGCGGGGGTGGAGTTTCCGTGGCACGATGCGCACCCGAGTTCGGAGTAGAGAAGTGCGCCTCCCTCAGCAGAGGGCGCACTTTGGTGAAATCGTTCAAAAGACGGGACAACGGGGGAAGCCCAGGTCGCTGCGCTCAGCAGCATGAAAACGATGCACCTGAATACGAGGCCGTTTCGGAGGAACGACTGCGTGTGATTTGAGGAATCGAGCTGGACGGGTGCTGTTGAGCGCATGACGGGGAGCGGGCTATTTCGCGAGGTTTTGTTCCATGGCGCGGATCCATGGTGCGACGAAGTGTCCGCTGTCGTGGTAGGTCCTTCCGCTAAACATGTGGCGGTCGATCACGCAGGGTTCGTTGACATAGATGCCGCCGCAGACTTCGAGGTCGAACTTGCATTTGGCGACGGTTGCCATGCGGAGCCCTTTGACGATGCCCGCGCGTGCGGGGATTTCGACTCCGTGGCAGACGCTGGCCATTGGAAGTCCTTTTTCCCAGAACCAGCGGGTGATGCGGAGGAGATCTTCGTCTTCGCGGATGTATTCGGGGGCACGTCCGCCACTGAAGAAGATGCCGATGTAGTCCTCGGGGTTGATGTCTTTGAAAGCGAGATCGGCTTCTATGGAATAGCCCTCCCATTCTTTTGTGATGGTCCAGCCTGGTTTGATTTCGTGGAGGACCATTTGGTATCGGCGCTTTTCGGGTGCGGCGACGATGGGTTGGAAGCCGGCTTCGATGAGGCGGTAAAACGGGTAGAGGGTATCGACGGTTTCAGTGGCGTCGCCGACGATCACGAGGACTTTGGGTTTATTCATGGTGTCGCAGCGAATAAGCCATTTTTACGCCGAGGCCGTTGCTGGGTGCTTAGTGGGTTGATCAGGTGGGTTTCACGGGGTTGCGACGTGGGTGTCATGGGGGTGTCACGAGGTGGAGTGGTGATTCTGCCGTGATCACGTCCGAACGAAGACCCGGTTCTATTGGCAAAGGTGAGGTGAGTGTGGGGGCGCGCATTTTCCATCGTCGCACCCGCGAGGGGCGGCCGGAGGCGGGTTGCGCGTACACGGTGCGAATTGCTTCAACCCGCGAGGATGTGCGTGCGGCGCAAACGCTTCGTTTTATCGTGTTTAATCTGGAGATGCAGGAAGGCTTGGAGGCCTCCTATCTCACGTTGAGGGACGAGGATCAGTTTGATGAGGCGTGCGATCATCTGCTGGTTGAGTTTGGCGGCGAGGTGGTGGGAACGTACCGGATGCAGACTGGTGCGCAGGCGGCGGCTGGGCATGGATTTTACAGTGCACAGGAGTTTGATTTCCGGCCCTTTGATGGCGTTCGATCGGAGGTGATGGAGTTGGGGCGAGCGTGTGTGCGAAGGGATCACCGCAACCTGACGGTGTTGTCACTTTTGTGGCGCGGAATTGCAGCGCATGCGCGCGGAGCGGGGTGCCGGTATTTGGTCGGGTGTAGTTCGCTGACCTCGCAGAGTGCGCGTGAGGGGATGGCGGTTTACGGGCTTCTCGCGACGGGGCATCTTGCCCCGGAACCTTTGCGGACGAGACCATTACCGGGGTGGGAATGTGTTTCGAGCGGGGAAGAGGCGGGAGCGGTGAGCGTTCCCAAGTTGTTGAGAGCTTACCTCTCGTTGGGGGCGTGGATTTGCGGGGAACCGGCGTTGGATCGAGAGTTCAAGACGATTGATTTTCTGACCGTGATGGATCTTGAAAATCTGTGTGGGTCTGCTGCCAGGTTCCTAGCGTAATGTTATGGAAGAGGTTCTGTTGGAGGATGATTTTGTTGACGAGGTTGCTCGCCGTCGTGTTGAGGTAGAGGGGCGAGGATCTGACCAAGGGCAGGGCGGTGTAGCCGCTTGGGAGCGGGGGATGAAGTGGGCGCGTGGTGTCTCAACGATTGTGATGGCTTTGGTGGAAGGGCGTTTACGGGGAGCGGGTGAGGATGTGGAGCAGGGGGCTCGTCACTTGAGTGGTTTGTGTCGTGAGTTAGCGCAGGGCTTGGGGGTGGAGGTGGTTGTGGATGGTCGAGTTCCGGCGGACGGGTTGGTGGTGGCGAATCACCTCGGTTTTTTGGACATTATCGCGCTGGCGGCTGCGGGCCCTTGTGTGTTTGTCGCTAAACGGGAGGTGGCTAGCTGGTTTTTGGCGGGGGCGATGGCTCGCCAATGCGGGACGGTTTTTGTGGATCGCGAGCGTCGGTCCGGCGTGGTGGCGGCTTCGGCTGGGATTCGGAGAGTTTTAGAGGCGGGTGTCCGGGTGGTGCTTTTTCCGGAGGGCACTAGCAGTGAGGGTGGGCGTGTTTTGCCATTTAAATCGTCGCTGCTTCAGTCGGCAGTCGATGCTCGGGCGTCAGTGACACCGTGCGGAATCTTTTATCGCGATTTCTATGGAAACCCCCTGCATGAAGTGACATACTCAGGAAATAAGTCACTCAAAGAAGCTCTTTGCAGTTTAACGGCGAGGAGAATGACGAGGGTGCACTTGGCGTTTGGTTCCCCCTTCCGCGCCGAGGTTACACGGGCTGAACTATCTGCTGACTTGCACCGGCGAGTGAATCGGTTGGTTGAGACCGGCGGGCTGAAGCGCGGTTGAACGATTGTGAGGTCAAGGGCCACGGAGTTCGTTGAGGACCGTCTGTGGCACGGATGATCAACGTTTAACGAGGGAAGACTAAACCTGTGATGAAAAAGAAGTTGGCACGACGTTCAGTAGGATTGGGAGCGGGAGGGGATGCAGGAGTGGTCTGGGCCGCTCGAATGACAAGGGGAGGGGGGCGTCGAGGGGTGAGTTTGGCGTCACGTTCATTGGAGCGGGAAGAAGCTCCGACATCGCTGATTCGAACGCGTTTTAACGAGGCTTTGAACTGGGCAGTGGATTCCGGTGTGTGGTTGTTGATTGTGGTCGGGGTATTTATTCTGTTGCCGGTTGGGGTGATGTATTTGGTCTCACAGGGTGTCAAAGAGGAGCCGATAGTGCGTCAGGAGCGCGTTGAGGCAGACATTCTGGCGCCGGTGAACATTTTTTCTGACCGGCTGAACGGGCGTTAGCTGGCGTTGATTCGTGAGCGGTTGGAGTTCAGACGGGAACGGTACTGTGTGGGAGTTGTTCCGGTGTGAGCTCGGAAGGTGCGGTTAAAGAAGGTGAGTTGGGTAAATCCACAGCCGAGAGCAATGTCGAGGACGGAGCGGTCAGTGGATCGAAGCTCTTCCTGAGCGGCTTGAATTCTGAGTGAGGTGAGGTGTGCAGAAAGGGGTTTGCCTGCGTGGCGGAGGAACTGGCGGGAGAAAGTGGCTTTGCTCATGTGAGTCAAAGCGAGCAGTTCATTGAGGCGGATCGGCTTGCGAAAGTTTGCGTGCACGAAGCGAATGGCCTCGGTGATTACTTGCTCGTGACGGGATGATGCAGGGAGGTCGAAGGGGCGTGATGAGAGGATGGTGAGATCGCTATCGTTGGAGTGGTGGATGAGTGCGAGGGTTCGGAACCATAATCCGAGGCGGTCTGGACCCGAGGCACCGGCCAGTTGAAGGATGAGGGGGGTGAGGTTTTTGGAGGTTCTTCCTGAAATTTGCAGTCCGCGGCGGGCCCGCTCGAATAACTGGGCTAGGGGTTGGGACTCTGGGAGCGACCAAATAGCGTGTGAGGGTGGGAACTCCCATTGGATGCTGATTCCGGATGAATCGCCGCGTACCGACCAGTGGTGCGGCAGGCGTTCGCCGAGCAGGACAATGTCACCTGTGTCGAAGGGGGTGATGTGGTCCCCGACGAATCGGATGCCGGCACCGGAGGTAAACAGGGTTAGCTCCATGGCGGAATGGTAGTGCCAGTGAAGGCCTTCTCCTCGTTGCGTTTGGGTTCGACCATTTCCGAGGAGAACCTCGATGTTGAGCAGGGACCTGCTCCAGCGGATGACGCGGAGAGATTGGCCGGTGGGGGTTTCGATGCGTTCGCGTTGGGCGCGCATGCCGATATTTCGCACGGTGCGGGGAATGTTGCAATGTAGACGGTCCGTGTGCGGTTAAGAATGAGACGATAGTGGAGGCGTTTGTCACGGAAGGGTGTGGAGATTTGTGGGGGCGAGACTCTAGGATGCGGGGATGAGCATTCCTGTGAGTTATCGTTTTTCCTTTGGGCCATGGAACATCAGCGAGGGTGGTGACCCGTTTGGGCCGGATGTTCGCAAGGCGTACGATCACGGTGAGAAGTTTGCGTTGTATCGCAAGTTGGGTTTTGAGGGGGTTCAGTTGCACGACGATGACGTGGTGCCTGGGATGGATGGGTTGACGGATGCGCAGGTGCTCGAGCGTGCTGAGCGATTTGGCAAAATGTTGAAGGAAGAGGGGTTGACTCCGGAGTTTGTGGCGCCTCGGTTGTGGTTTGCCGAGGGGACGGTTGACGGAGGCTATACTTCGAACAGTCCACGTGACCGAGAGTACGCTTGGGAGAGGACGCGCCGAAGCGTTGAGATTGCGCGCACGATTGGGAGTAAAGCGATTGTGTTATGGTTGGCACGCGAGGGGACCTACATTCGGGAGTCCAAGGACGCGCGGTTGGCGTATCAGCGTCTATTGGAGACGGTTAACCGGATTTTGGATCTTGATGCTGGGGTGGAGATTTTGATTGAGCCCAAGCCGAACGAGCCCACGGATTTGGCGTATGTTCCGACGATGGGACATGCGCTGACGTTGGCTTATGCCTCCAAGGACCACGCTCGAGTGAAGGGTTTGGTTGAATCAGCGCACGCGATTTTGGCTGGGCTGGATCCTTCGGATGAGATGGCTTTTGCGTTGGCACACGGGAAGTTGGGTAGCGTCCACTTGAATGACCAGAACGGACTGAAGTACGACCAAGACAAGTGTTTTGGTTCGACCAATCTGCGGGTCGCTTTCAACCAAGTTCGGGTGTTGGAAGAGGGGGGGTATGGCCGGAAAGGTGAGTTCATTGGACTGGATGTGAAGGCGATGCGAACGCAGAAGGGATGGCCGGTGACCGTGCATCTGGAGAATAGTCGAAGGACGTTTCTTCATCTGGTGGACAAAGTACGCTCGGTTGACGGACGGTTGGTGCAGCAGTTCCGGGATGCTCGTGATTACGAGGCTTTGGACGCCTACTTGCTGGCCCATTTGATGGGGGTTTGATGCTTGGGACTCAGAGTTGTGTGACTTTATGAAATCGTTTCGTCTGAACCGAATGTTCAATGGCCGTTCTGGCCGCTGTTT
The DNA here is from genome assembly GCA_044347165.1 of Chthoniobacteraceae bacterium. Lineage (GTDB taxonomy): Bacteria > Verrucomicrobiota > Verrucomicrobiia > Chthoniobacterales > Chthoniobacteraceae > JBEEPE01. The sequence continues at coordinate 33 of JBIIXW010000088.1, read as the reverse complement.
TGATGTGGCGGTGGATCACGGATTTTTCAACCA
>JBIIXW010000087.1:0-12848 GCA_044347165.1 Chthoniobacteraceae bacterium | reverse complement strand
GCTCGGGTTTATCGGAGTTTGTTCGATACGGCGCGGCAGTATCGGGAGAGCATCGACGTGTATGGCTCGAAGAAATCGGTGGAGTGGCCGCTGGTGGAGCACAAGCCGTTGATTTTGCACACGGCGAAGCGGGCGGAGGCGGAGATACCGGAGGAAGTGACGGCACCTGATTTCGCGCATTTATTACCGGCGGAGATTCAGCGGTTCACGACGCGCGGGGTGTACGATTCGGACGACAACCAGCACTTGAGTTTTACGCAGGGGGCTGGGCATGGGGGGAGTCATCCTCACTTGGCGAATGAGTTTGCGCAGGCGCTTGCCGCGGGGCGCGAGCCTTGGCCGAATGCGCGTCAGTCAGCGAACTGGACATGCACGGGGATTTTGGCGCATCAGAGCGCGTTGGAGGGGGGCAAGTTGATGGCGTTGCCGAAGGAAACGATTTCTGTTTGAGGTTTGGGGTTGGTTCGCGGGGTGCGTGTCGGGCGTGCCGTGCCCTGCGGTTGTCTTGTGGCTTTCCGGCTTGGGTGAGCGTTGCTGTTGGTGTGACGGAGCGGACTGTGTATGTTTCGCCTGAACCTTCTATTTCAACCTAAGCCAGCATGAGCCACTCTCTTCCGCCCCCTCTCGCGATTGGAACCGTTCAACTCGGGGGGGGAAGGCCCTTGTTCATCCTTGGGCCGTGTGTGATTGAGTCGGAGGAGTTTACTTGGAAGATGGCGCGGGCTTTGTGGCAGGTTTGTGGGTCGGTGGGTGCACAGTTTGTTTTTAAGGCTTCGTACGACAAAGCGAACCGAACGTCGGTGAAGAGTTTCCGTGGGCCGGGAGTGGAGGAGGGGTGTCGATTGCTCGGGGAGATCGGAAAGGAGTTGGGGGTGCCGGTTACGACGGATGTGCACAGTCCGGACGAGGCGGTTGCTGCGGCGAGGTGGGTGGACATTTTGCAGATTCCGGCGTTTTTGTGTCGGCAGACGGATTTGATTGAGGCGGCGGCGCGAACGGGGCGCGTGGTGAATGTGAAGAAGGGTCAGTTTTTGGCACCGCAAGATGTGCGGAATATTGCCGTGAAGTTGGAGTCGTTTGGGTGCGATCGTTATTTCTTCACGGAGCGCGGGGTGAGTTTTGGTTACAACAACTTGGTGGCGGATATGCGGAGTCTGTTTTGGATGCGGGAGTTGGGGTATCGGGTGGTTTTTGATGCGACGCATTCGGTGCAGCGTCCGGGAGGTGGTGGGGATCGGACTTCAGGGGATGGGGTGCTGGCGCCGGTTTTGGCGCGTGCGGCGGTTGCGGCGGGATGTGACGGGGTGTTTATCGAGACGCATGAGAATCCGGCGGAGGCGATGTCCGACGGGCCGAACCAGATTCCGTTGGGTGAGTTGGGTGGCTTGTTGGGCAAGTTGCAGGCGATTCATTCGTTGGTGGCATGATGTCGATCCGGTTCAACGGGTGGTTGGCGGGGGTTGCGCTGCTTGGAACGGTGGGGTTCTGCGAGGAGAAGGAGGAGCGTCCGTTGGAGATTCCTTTGGTGAAGGGGGAGGATTCAACTGGGGTGGTGATTCCCGAGCATCGGTTGGACGGGACGTTGAAGAGTCGTTTTTCGTTGGCGGTGGCGCGGTTGGTGGAGGGGAGTCTGGTGGAGGTGGAGCGGAGTGTTTTTGAGTCCCTTGGGAAGGACGGAGGTTTGGAGGTGAAGGTGACGTTGGATTTGGCGCGACTGGATTTGGCGACGCGCCGGATTCGTTCGGGTTCGAAGGTTTTGGTGGTGACGCCGCAGTATGAGGTTACTTCGGTGGGGATGGATTTTGATTGGGCGAAGAAGGAGGGGGAGTTGCGGGGGCCGGTGAAGATGACTTTTTCGAGGCAGGCGCGCTTGGGCGCGGGGGCTCAGGGCGGGAGGGGTGCTGGGGAGAGGGGTGACGCGGCGAAGAATGAACGGCGATAAATGCTTTATGAGAAGGAGATTGAGCTGCGCGATGACGTTGGGTTGTCTGGGGATGGTTGGTATATCGGGGCAGGATTTGGCGAAGGAATCGGGTCGGGATCGAGCGGGAGCATCGGGTGCTGCCGAGGTGGCGGAGGTTCAGCCGATGCAGATTCAAGCGGAGGGTGGAATGCGGCTTGAACAGGCGAAAGGGTACGGACGTTTTTTTGGCGGGGTGATTTTGATTAGTCCGATGGACGGGGTGGTGATGAATGCGAAGGAGTTGGAGGTATACTTCGAGCCGACTCCGGAAAAGGGGGGTGGTAATCAGGCGAAGGGCTCAGGGGAGGAGAAGCCGAGAGGGGTTGAGGTGAAGCAGGAGAAGGGGGCGGCGGACGGGTTGCGGCAGGTGATTGCCACGGGAGAGGTGGCGATTGTGCAGGAGCGCAAGCGGCCGGACGGAGTGTTGGAGCGATCGGTTGCGAAGGCGCGGCGGGCGGTTTACGAGGCGGCGACGGGGAACGTGACGCTGACGGGTTGGCCGCAGGTGAAGAACGGGGACAACGTGGTTTCGGCGCTGACCGAGGAAACCGTGATTGTGATGAACGAGAAGGGTGTTTTGGACGTTCAGGGGAAAGCGAAGGGCTCGTTTGTTCGGGATGCGGCTGCGTTGAAGCGGGCGGAGAAGACGGGCGTGAACGAGGGGAAGGCGCAATGAGTGCCGAGTCGGGGGAGGTGGCGTTGTTACGTGCGGAGGGGTTGGTGAAGGTTTACGGGCAGCGAGCGGTGGTCAATGGGGTCGATTTGGAGGTGAAGCCTGGGGAGATTGTGGGCATTCTTGGGCCGAACGGGGCGGGCAAGACGACCACGTTTTACATGATTGTGGGGTTGGTTCGGCCGGATGGCGGGAAGGTTTGGTTTCGAGGGCAGGAGGTGACGGGCATGCCAATGCATCTTCGGGCGCGGATGGGGATGGGGTATCTGCCGCAGGAGGAGTCGATTTTTCGCCGGTTAACGGTGGAGGAAAATCTGATGGCGGTGCTTGAAACGACGGAGTTGGGGCGTTTGGCGCGTCGGGAGCGGTGCGGGGAGTTGCTGGAGCAGTTTGGGATCACGCACGTCGCGCGGCAACCGGCATTGACCTTGTCTGGGGGTGAGAAGCGACGATTGACGATAGCGCGCTCGCTTGTGACGCGGCCGTCGTTGCTGATGTTGGACGAGCCGTTTTCTGGGGTGGATCCGATTGCGGTGGCGGATGTGCAAGAGATTGTGGTTGGGCTCCGTCAGCAGGGGCTGGCGATATTGATTACGGACCACAACGTTCGGGAGACGCTGTCGATTGTTGACCGCGCCTATTTGATTTACGAGGGGCGAGTGCAAACGCAAGGGGACAAGGAGTTTTTGGTGAATGACCCTGTGGCGCGTCGCGTGTACCTCGGAGAGTCGTTCCAGATTTGATTGGCGGTTTTTGTGCAGACGGTGGCTTTTTCTGCGGTGATTTGGTCAGTTGCGCCGTCATTTTTGCCATCAAAACGGCAGTTGAAATTTCATAAACAAAGCAAGTGGTTTGTTGTTAGGTGTTTGCGCGTGTTGGCGCGCTCTCTGTTTATGTGGTCTGCGTGTCCGGCATCCGGGGATTCTCGGTTTGGGGACGCGAAAGAAAAAACAACCAACACAAGACATGAAGACGACCAAAACTACTTCAATGGTAACGAAGTCCGCCTTGGCATTGGCTGCGTGCGCGAGTTTGAACGCGTTTGCGGGGACCAAGCCAGCGGCTGCAGCACCGGCACCTGTATCGGAAGGCATCCTTCCTCCGATTACTGCGACCTTAGACACGGGGTTTGATTCTCGGTATTACTTCCGCGGGCTATGGTTCTCGGACAACATTGCGTGGAGCGCTCTGAACGTGACCGTGCCGCTGGCAGAGAAGCTGACCCTTGTGGTGGGTGGCTCTTACACGAAGGGGATGGATACTCCGTACACTGGCGGACAGCTCGAGTATCAGGAGGCGGATTACTGGACCTCGCTCAACTACGACGCTGGTTCAGCTAAGTTCGGTCTTGTTTACACGCAGTACGGTTTCCCGAGAGAGTTCTCGGGGAAGGTGGGAGCAACTCCTGCGGGGTTGGGGTTCCCTGAGCTTAGAGTTTTGAACGCTCAGGAACTGGGGGCGACGGCGAGCACAACGGTGGGTCCTGTGAATGTGGCTGCTGGGGCTTACTACGATTTCAAGATTGGTGCTACCTACACTCAGTTGGGTCTTGATACATCTATCGAAGTGACTTCCAACGTGAGCGTTGTCCCGGCGGTGACTGCTGGCTACAGCATTGGTGATTACTATACCTTCAATGGTTCACAGGGAGGTTTTACCCATGTTATTCCGAGCGTTTCGACGCCAATCAAGCTCTCGAAAAATGCAACCCTGACGCCGTATGCGGCGTACAACATTTCCGGATCCCAGCGCCGGAGCAATGTTACGGACAGTGAACTGTTCGGCGGCTTGAAGCTCAGCTTGAGCTTCTAAGTCGGACTGAGATCCTTGTTTGCTTGTGAGCGTCAGCCTTCGGGCTGACGCTTTTTTTTCGTTTGGACGCTATCTTGAAAAAATATTCAAAATCATCTCGTGCAAGCACTTGTTGAGTTTTCAGGCGTTCTGCCGATGTGGTTTTTACATCGGGCTGAATAAAAAAACGTTGCAGTCTGGCGATTTTCGAGCAGACATTTGAACAGCGGCGGTCTCCTCAATGGGGGAACACTGGCGCTCAAACACAAACCAGTACAAACACAATGAAAACGACCAAAACCTCTGTGGTTACAAAGTCAGTCCTCGCCCTCGCTGCTGTGGCGAGTCTCAATGCATTCGCTGGCCCGAAGCCAGCACCAGCACCCGCAGCATGCGCTTCATGCGATAACTCGGCGCTGAGCGGCAGCTTGTCGGCTGATTACGCTGGATCCCTCATCTTCCGTGGTTTGGACCTCGGAGACAACGTTCTGTCGACCAGCTTGAACGTTTCCGTTCCCCTTGCCGAAGGGTTCTCACTTTCTCTCGGGTCCTCAGTCGCTCGTGGCTTGAGCGCTAGCGGTGGCCGTAATGGACAGTTCGGTGACTTCCAGTGGAACACCTATTCCCTTGGCCTGAACTACGACGCAGGCGTTGTGAAGCTCGGCTTGGTTTATAACCAGTACGACAATGTCAGCGGCGGTCGCGTTGGCGCAAACAACTCATTCAACGAAATCGGGTTGACTGCTTCCGCTTCGGCTGGCGCTTTGGATTTCGGCGCAGCAGTGTATCGCGACTTGGACCGCGACGCATGGTATGCACAGGCTTCCGTGGGTACTTCAGTAGAGGTCACCTCTGCTGTGAAGTTGGTTCCTTCCGTGGTGGCAGGTTATGGTTTCAGTGATTACTACAGCCCGGTTGCTGGTGACGACGGTTTGACGCACGTTGCCGCTAACTTGGCCGCACCTATCAAGGTGACGAAGAACGCAACGTTGACCCCTTACGCTTCTTGGAACGTTACGGGTGATCAGCGCGCTCAGAACGCTCACAACAGCCAGTTGATTGGCGGGGTGAAGTTCAGCGTTGGTTTCTAAGCTGATTCTACCAGAAACAGATTCAAAGGCCTTGGCGAAAGCCAAGGCCTTTTTCTTTTGATTTTGACCCTGGAGGGGCGAGATACTTTGTTGCGCCCCTACATCGCTTGGGAAGGGGGGCCGTGCCTACCCCACCCAGTGCCACTGGTATCAGCCAATTCATGAACTACAAAGAATGCCGCGTCCCGCACGCGATGCCAACCCCAAGCATCAGCCAATGGGGAGCGCGGAAATCAGGCGGACCCCTGTGGGTGAGTTTAAAAAGACTCCGTTTGCGCCTGCATCATGCACACCAGCAAATCGTTCGCTGAGGACTCACACAACCTCATTCCCGTTTTGGGCTAAATCGCGAGGAGACGTGTTAGGTTGGCGAGGCAGATTTGGGACCACGTTTCGAGGCGGGCGGACTCGACTTCGAGTTCCTCGAGGGAGCAGAGGCGAGGTTCAGCGATGGAGCTTTCGTTGGGGGCAACTTTAGGTGAACTGAGGCGAACGATATGGACCACGCCGAGGTGCACTTTACCGACCTCGTTGGAATCATCGTTGAGGAGGGCAACCGGCTTTTGGGTGAAGGGGCCGCCGATTTGCAACTCTTCGGAAATCTCGCGATTAACCGCGTTCAAGTACGTGTTGTTGTCGAAGGATCCTTGGTGGCCATCGGTGTCGTTGATGTGTCCGCCAATGCCGATGGACATCTTGGCGGCGAGACGCTGTTCGCCTGATTTTCCGCCACGGGTGTACCGAAGGACTTTGTCCTCGTATGTAAAAATGGCATACGGGATGAGTTGTTTGAGTGCGGGGTTTGTTTCCGCTGGGCCACGGGGAGTGAAAAAGTTGTTTTTTCCGTCGAGGAAGGTGGGCAGGTACTTGTCGAGATCTTGGGTGAGACCTTGGAAAGCGCCGAGCCGATCGAAAAGGTCGCGGCGGACAACGAGGATTTGTTCTTCTGTCATGACGGAACGGATGGGTTGGCAGTTAAACGGAGCGCGCCGAGTTTCGCGAGAGCGGTTTTGAGGGAGCGCTCACAAGGTTTGACTTGGAAACCCCGTGTGTGAACCGTGGATTGACTCCTTTTTTGCATCGAGAAGGGCCTCCTTGGGGTCACTGCCTGGGGCATCTTTGGCGATTCACTCTTTGCGGCCGGGATGTCTCAATCCTGAACCGGATCGATGGGTGAGGGTGTCACCGAGGTCGGAACGGTGGATTTCGGCCAGTTGGAGCAGATCTGTAACGATCTTGGGATGTTTTTTACCGACGTCGATTGACTCGGCCGGATCTGATTCAAGGTCAAAGAGCGATTGAGGGAGGCTTTCGACGCGGTAGCCGTGGCGACTGGCGATTCCGGCGATGCCGCTGTTTTCGATGGAAAGCGGATTCATTTTTCCCCAGTTGGAAGGCTTGCCGTTTTGGCCGGGTTCAGCCGCGACTTCGAGATAGTCTTGCGCCATGTGAAGTTTCCAACGGCCTTTTCGCACGGCGTGGAGGGCGGTGCCATTAAAATACGCGAAAGTGTCGCGCTCTGAGCGGTTGGAGGTTCCGGTGACTAACGCGGAGACATCGAGGCCGTCGATTTTTTTGTCGGGCTGTTTTGCGCCGCAAATGGCAGCCAGAGTGGGAAGAAGGTCGAGCGACGTGACCAGTTCATTCGTCGTCTGGCCGGGTTTAATCCGCTCTGGCCACTGGATGATGCAGGGTTCGCGAACGCCGCCTTCGAAGCAGGTGAGTTTCCCTCCGCGGAGCGGTCCGGCGCTTCCGGCGTGATTCCCATAGGAAAGGAATGGGCCGTTGTCGCTCAGGAAGACGAAGAGGGTGCGCCGATCGAGGCCGTTGGCTTTCAGCGTATCGAGCAGCGTTCCAACAGCAGCGTCGAGTTCCTCAACGGCATCGCCATACAGGCCTGCGTTGCTGCGTCCACGAAACTCCTTGGACGCGGCGATTGGCACATGCGGCATGATGTGGGGGAGGTACAAGAAGAACGGTTTCGATTTGTTGCGCTCAATAAAATCGACGGCGTGTCGGGTGATCCGTTGGGTGAACTGTGACTGGTCGGGATCGGTTTCTGTCACGGTATCGCCTTCGTACCACGGGAGGGCGGGCATGCCGGGAATGGTGGGATGTGCGGGGCCGTTGTCGTTTGAGTAGGGCAATCCAGCCCATTCGTTAAATCCGTTTCGAGTCGGAAAGAACTCGGGAAGCGTGCCGAGGTGCCATTTTCCGAAGCAGGCGGTCACATAACCTTTTGCCTGCAAGAGCTCGGGGAGCAGTTCCTCGTTGGGATGGATGCCTGTGCGACTCGTGTGGTTCAGCGCGCCGCTCATGCCGATGCGATTGGCGTAACAGCCTGATAGCAATGACGCTCTTGAGGCGGTACAGACGGGTTGGGAGACGAGGAAGTTCGTAAACCGCAGTCCGTTGGCGGCGAGACCATCAATACGCGGGGTGCGGATATTCTGAGCTCCGAAGCATCCCAAGTCGCCGTACCCGAGATCGTCGGCCAGGACGATGATGACGTTTGGAGGTGGTTCTGCGGCGACGGAGGGCTCGGCGATGACGGAGATCGCCATGCCGAGACAGGTGAAGAGGACTCGGAGGCGGCTCATTTGAGCACCGTTTTGATGGCGGCTGCCGCTGCTTTTCCGAGGAACTCGTTACCCTCTGGCGTGAAGTGTACGTCGTTGGGGTTCTGGAGCTTGTCGAGGTGCGGGTTAATGGCGTTAAACAGATCGTCGACGGCGACCGCGTGCCGTTTCATCACTTCCGCAGCGAGTTCATTTTTCTCGATAATTGAAGCGGCCTTCTGTTTTCCGTCGGCAGTGTCCGGAATGGGTGTGGTGGTTGCCCACATCAGGCGTGCGCCGGTTTTTTTCATGCGTTCGACGAGTTGTTCGAGGCGCGCGGTGTAGTCCGCGGGAGCGGTATTCCGGTCGTGAATCCCGAAGTTGAAATGAATCACGTCCCACTTTCCGCTTCCCAACCAGACCTCGATGTTTTTGATGCCGCTGGCGGTGGGGCCGCAGTTTGCAGGGGCTCGGTGGACGTTTGCGGTACCGTCGAGCGCTTTGCGGACGGTTTGTGTGTAGGCGCGCGAGACGGAGTCACCGATGAGGAGGACGCGGGGGAGGCCGGGGCGGTCTTCCACAAAATCCCATGCATTCGAGCGGCCGGCGACTTTATCGCGTTTGTGAAGAGGGAGATAGAAGGAGCCCAGTTGCGATTGGAGCACCTTTTCCCATTCCTGCTGCGCGGGTGAAAGTTTTGCGACGATGTTTTGGTAAGCCTCTTCAAGTTTCCGATCTGCCTGTGCTTTTTTTGCAGCGGCCTCAGCGGCGTTGGTGGGTTCTGCGGCGGGAGTTGCGGTCTGGCTGTAGGTGGTGCCGGTGAAGAGAGCGAGCGCGGCTAGGGTGCAAATGAGGGTTTTCATGGCGATCGAATGCGGACGTGAAGGAGGTTAGTTTGCCGTGAACTGCATGATTCTGATGGCGTTGCCACTGCTGCTGGTGGTGGGAGAAACCCTGAGCGTGAGTCGGTGTTTGCCGGGGGAGAGGTCGTTCCCAAACATGACGGTGCGCGGGTAGTGCAGACCCTTGCTGTGTTCGTGGTAGAGATTCACGGAGACGGGTTTTGCATCATCGATGATTGCCTCGACGGTGCCGGCATCAGGTCCGGCGAGGACGAAAGCGCCGATAGCGGTGCCTTCAAAATCGAGCGTGAGTTCTGCTCCGGGCGTCGTAGCAGCGAGAATGTCGAGGGTGTTGAATCGCTGACGTTTGCCACCGGGAAGGGATTTCCAATCAGGGACGCCGAGGGTCCAACCCTGCTTCGTGGCAGCCTTCGCTGGCGAGATGAAGCGGCCGTTGCGGTAGCTGAGTGGGTCGATGGCGGGCTGTACGGGGTGCGTCTTGATTGAGTCTGCAACGGGCCCTGTCCATGTGCGATTGAGCAGATCGTCAATCATTCGGGCGCAGATGGCGTTACCAAACGGAGCGGGATGGACACCGCCGAACTGTTTCCACGTGAGATGTCCGTCGCGGATTTGTGCGGCGACTTCTTTTCCGAGGTGGATGGTCGAAATGTTGTGGTGTTTGGCGACGCTTTCGTGGGCTTCCACGCTGAGGGGAATCCCGCCTTTGTTGTAGGTTTGAATCATCCCTTCGTTCACGAAGAAGGTGACGACGATGTCCATCGCGGGGTTGGACTTGCGTGCGTGTTGGAGGATGCCTTCGAGGCCGCGGATGGCGTTTTCACGGGAGTGGTGGGCGTCTTGGTCGTCGTTCACGGCGAACTCGACGAAGAAGAGGTCGATGGGGCCTTTGGAAAGAACGTCGTTTTCGAGGCGGAACGCGCCGGTGGTGGAGCAGGTGGACGAGATTCCGGCGGCGATGAACTCGAACTCGGTTTTTGGGAATCGTTTCTTGAGGGATTCGCAAACCATTGGCCGATAGCCGTCCATTTCGGTGATGGAGCCGCCAATAAAGGCGACACGACCTTTGCCGGTGCGTTCAAAGATGTGACGTGAGTTTGTGTAAGCGCCGCGGAGTTGGACGTTTTCGCCAAAGGCGATTTTTCCTTCCTGCGCGTGAAGCAGCGGCGTGAGTCGGTGGTTGGGAAGGAGGGGTGCCGTGGCGATGACCAGCGGCAGGAGACGTGGGAGCAGATGTTTCATTGGGGGATTGAGTGGGATGACGATTCAATAGCGGTCTGCGTGCCTTGGAGTTCGTTCATGCAGAACCAGAGCATGCGCGGGAGGTGGAATGGGCCTTTGAACAGATTACCCTTTGCGCGTTGAGCGATGGTTCCGTCGCGGTGGAGGTAGCCAAACCATTCGCCATGTTCTGGATCTGGAAAGTGGGCAAAGCTCCAATCATGGGCGGTTTCCAGCATGCGTGCGTAGCGGTCGAGGCCGGTCAGTTTCCACGCGAGGAGTGACGCGATGATGGCTTCGCAGTGGGGCCACCAGAACTTCATATCCTGCCAGTATTCTTGGACAGGCAGACCGCGCAGGTCGGTGAAGTAGAGCAAGCCGCCGTGTTCTTTGTCCCAACCGCGTTCCCACATCATTTCGAGAATGCTGCATCCCATTTCAATCCAGCGTGTTTCGTTGCGGAGACGACCTTCGTGCATGAGGAACCAGGCGCATTCGATGGCGTGGCCGGGGTTGAGGGTTCGTCCATCCGCGTGGTCGATGACAGAGCCGTCGGGCGCGACGGTTTCCATGAGCGCTCCGAGGTCGGGTTTGAAAAAGTCGTGCTCAATGGTGTCGATGCTCCAGCGAATCCACTCGGAGAGCGGGCGATGGTTGACGGTGATGTCGCCGAGGTGCAGGCGGAGTTCCTGTGCCGTCACGATATTGATCATGTGCGGCCCAATCCCTTTCGAGGGACGAGTTTCGGTGAACTTGGGCTCCATGACGCCTGGCTCGAAGCTGTAGCGGAGGTAGGTGGAGTAGGCGGCGATCGCGTGTTCGCGGAGGGCGGGGTCGCCGGAGAGGGTGGCGTTGGCGGCGTAGCTGATGGCGGCGAAGCTTTCGCTGAACACGTAGCGTCGCATGCGGAGCGGAGCACCTTCACGTGTGACGGTGAACCACATTTTGCCGCTGGGCGAGTGGCAGTGCGTGCGGGAGAAATTGCAGCAGGAGCGTGCGAGGGCGGCCCATGCGGGGTTCGGGGACACGGTTTGGTGGAGGGTTGCGAACATCCAACCGGCACGGCCTTGGAACCAAACGCTCTTGTCGGTGTCGAGCACGCTGCCGTCGCGATCGAGGGAAGTGATGATGCCACCGTGCTCGTGATCTGGACCGTATTTTTCCCAGAAGGGAAGAACGTGGTTCAGGAGCGTGTCTCGGTAATGGTTTGCGGAGAACGCTTTTGCGACCGGCGTGTGTAGGCTCATGGGAGGGAGTGGGTTGCGATGGGCACGCAGTAGGGGCCTTCTGGGAAGGCGGCGATGGACGCACCGGACTCGGCGAGGCGGTCGATTTCGGATTGGATCGAGGCTTGGAGGGTCTTTGCCGTGGCGGGTCTCGGATTGACTGAGAGCTGTGCGAGCGTTTCGGCGGGGATTCCGTGGGTGAAGAAGAGGAGGTTTTCCACGCCGACTTTTTCGAGGGTACGTGCGTGCATTTGGAACTGCCATTGGTCTTTGGTGAAGACGCCAGGGCGTTGGATGTCCGCGAGAAATGCGCGCCAGTCGTTCGCGAACCGTCGCATGACGGTTTCGTACTCGGGACTGCCGATGCCTTCGGAGGTATCGCCGAATGCGATGATGCGACCACCCGGTTTTACGGCGGGGAGGGCGGAGACGAAGCCCTTTACGCACTGGTAAAACGTGAGGTCGAGGGGAGCGCCTCCGGAGCTGGTGATGAGGGCGTCGAACGGGCGGGTGATTTCTGGGCAGGCGTGGCGGCGGACGAAGTTGCAAGCGGCGGCGTGGGACGGTTCGAGGTCGCCGGAGAATGCGGCGGAGAGGCGACGCGCGGCGTCGAGGACGACGTTGAGGGTGAAGTCGGGCGGGACGGCTTGTGCGACGGAGAGGGATTCTTCGTGCAGGGGGTTACCGTTGAGGTTTGCGTTGAGGGCGAGGGGATTTGAGAGGAAGGGGAACCCGTGGAAATTGCGGACGGTTTCGAGCGAGGCGAGGCCGGGACAGATGGCTTTTCGTCCTCCGGAAAAGCCGGCCATGAAGTGGGGCTCGACCAAACCGGTTACGATGCGGAAACCGGCGTCGCAGTAGGAGCGGTTCAGCGTGATGGGATTCCCGGAGCGCGAGAGTTTCCCCGTTTCGCGAAGGGTGGTTGGGTCTTCGGCTTTGTGATCCTCGATGCGGAGCGACCGGGCGAGGTCGGGTCCGAACATGGTGACGTGTTCATCGGGCCGGCTGGGCCGGTGCATGCCGGTTGCGACGAGGAGGAGGATTTCTTCGCGCGCGACACCGGATGCGCCCAGGGTTTCCACGAGCGCGGGGAGAAAGCTGTGATAGGGGATGGGGCGCGTGATGTCGGAGACGACGATGACGACGTCGCCGCGATCTCGGCGGCGGAGTCGTTCGGTGAGCGGGACACCGGCGACGGGTTCCTCCCATGATTGGCGAACGATTTGTGCGTTGGGGAGGGGATTGGTTGGGAAGGAGGGTTCGAACAGGGCGGCCGATTCTGGGAGCAGGAGTTCGATTTCGGAGTGTCCATAACGGAAAGAACGCGGCACGAAGCCGTGCCGCGTTCTCTCAAGGGAGGACGGATGACCGTCCGAACTCATTTGCCTGCCTCGGGTTTGGGCGCCGGCGCTGGGATCGGAGCCGGAGCCTCGGCCTTTGGCGCTGGAGCTGGGGCTGGGGC
>JBIIXW010000086.1:0-12855 GCA_044347165.1 Chthoniobacteraceae bacterium | reverse complement strand
GTGGGGGTTGCGGTGAATGGGGTGGAGCAAGGGGTGGGGGTGGTCGTTCCTGGGGACGACTTACGGTTGGGGGTTGGTTGGGATAATCAGGAGGTCCGGATTTTTTGCACAGCGGGAGGGGAGGGCGAGCCGGAGCAGGAGTTAATGGTGGTTTCTCGTAAGGCGGCCTTTGAAGGTGGGTCTGCCGTTTTTTCGGGCCAACCGGAGTTTGTTCGCCTTGGTCGGCTTCGTGTTGAGTCCTCGGGCGGGACGGAGGTGGCGGCGGAGGCGGTCGGACGGTCTGGGGTTTGTCGTTTTGATTGGTTAAAAGTCTGGAGAACCCCTTAGTCTCTCCGACTCTTCCGGGCGCGAGTCCGGGCGATTGAGGCCAGGGATGGTCAGAGCGCGCGTTTCAGTGTGATTTCCTAAACCTAGAAGAAAAAAACATGGCAGTTTCCTTTCGAGAAATTAGCGGGGGAGTGACGGCTCCGCAGGGCTTCGTGGCGGGCAGTATTTTTTGTGGAATCAAGGCAACCAATGAGGGACGGCCTGACATTGCGATGATTTATTCGCCACAACCGACCGTTGCGGCGGGCACCTTCACGACGAATCGCGTGAAGGCGGCGCCGGTGCGTGTCTCGAGCACTCACCTGAGGGGGACGGATGTTCGGGTGATTGTGGCGAACGCTGGTAACGCGAATGCGTGTACGGGAGTGGGCGGGATTGAGAATGCCAAGCGGATGACGCGTGCAGCCGCCGCCGCGTTGGGGCTGAAGGAGCGTCAGGTTTTGGTGTGTTCAACGGGACGGATTGGCGTGCCGTTGCCGATTGAGAAAATGGAGGGGTCGATCCGTGATTTGACGGGGCGCATGGATGGCGCGGGGTCGCGGGCTGCGGCGGAAGCGATCATGACGAGCGACACGTTCCCGAAGGAGGTTGCTGTGGAGATTGAGCTGGGTGGGAGACTGGTCCGGATTGGAGGGATTGCAAAGGGGGCGGGGATGATTGACCCGAACATGGCGACGATGCTGTGTTTTGTGACGACCGACGCGGTGATTGCGAAGGAAGACTTGCAGACGATGGTTTCCGCCTCGGTGGAACATTCGTTTAATCGGATTACGGTGGATGGGGACATGAGCACCAACGACACGGTGTTGGTATTGGCGAATGGGATGGCTGGAAACGAGCGGATCCAGCCGGGTACTTCGGGCGGGGAAGTGTTTCAAAGGGCGCTAGATTTTGTGACGCTGACTTTGGCAAAGATGATCGTGCAGGATGGGGAGGGCGTGACGAAGTTTGTGGAGGTGCAGGTGAATGGCGCGGCATCGTTTTCGGATGCGCGGCGCGCGGCGGAGGCGATTGCGAAGTCTGTCTTGGTTAAGTGCTCTTGGTATGGACAGGATCCGAACTGGGGTCGCATTTTGGATGCGATTGGGTACTCGGGAGCGCGGTTGAGGGAGGAGTTGGTGGATGTTTATTACGGGGGGTTACAGGCAGTGAAAGGGGGGGTGGCGAGTAAAACTCCCTTTGAGCGTATCCGCGAGGTGGTTGCTCAGAAGCAGTTTACGATTACGGTTGATTTGAACCTTGGAGACGCGGAGTACAATGTTTTCACGACGGATCTTTCAACGGATTACGTGGTGTTGAACATGGGTGAGTGATGCGATCCGGAGCCGCATGAACACACAGATTGCAGATCCATCGAGGGTGCTTCCGTTGTTGGAAGCGTTGCCGTACATCCATCGTTACGCGGGGCAGACCTTTGTCATCAAGTATGGCGGGAGTGCGATGGAAGATGAGTCGGTGGTTCGGAACATGTTACAGGATATTGTTTTCCTTGCTGCCGTGGGGATTCGTCCTGTTGTGATTCACGGAGGAGGGAAGGCGATCACTTCGCGCATGAAGGAAGCAGGTGTGGCGGCCCGGTTTGTGAATGGTTTGCGGGTGACTGATTCCGTATCGATTGGGATTGTGGAGGAGGTTCTGAACACGGTTATTAATCCGAGCATCGTTCACATGCTGAGGGGGTTGGGCGGAAAGGCTTGCGGGATTCGCGGACAGGAGGTGATGAAGGGGCACCGTTTACCGCCGCAGTTTGATGGGGTGCAGTCGATTGACCTTGGGTTTGTGGGGGAGGTTGACGAGGTCAGTTTAGAGGTGATTTTAGCGGCTCAGGATCGAGGTGAAGTGCCTGTCATTTCTCCGGTTGCATCGGGTGTGAATGGCGAGGCATTAAATATCAATGCGGACATTGCGGCAGGGAACGTCGCGGGGCGGTTGGGTGCGCTAAAAATGATGTATTTGTCGGATGTGCCCGGGATTTTGAGTGATCCGGCTGATCCAGATTCGGTTTTGTCGACGGTGGACCGCGGGAGGATTGAGGAGTTAGTGCGAACGGGGGTTCTCAGCGGGGGGATGTTGCCCAAGGTTGAGAGTGCGTTGAATGCGCTCCGACGGGGCGTGAGCAAGGTGCATTTTATTGACGGTCGCGTGCCACATGCGCTGCTGATTGACGTGTTTACGGATCAGGGTTTGGGAACGGAGATCGTTGGGTAGCGGAGGCGTGGGGCTGGCGATCGAGGATTCACCGCCACGCGGGTTAGGGTGCGAGACGCCATCCTCTCGGGAGGTCATTGTTGATTTTGGCGGCCGCTTCTGTGGAAGCGGGTTTGGCGTCAGTTGCTGATGCGAGCCGTTTTTCTGCTTTTGTCCGATCAGCGCTGAGGCCTTAGCTGCGGTGGTGCAGGAGTTCTTCGACCGTGGCGGCGACGTTGTTTGCTCGCATGAGGGTTTCGCCGACGAGGATGGCGTTACAGCCCCAGTTGAGGATTTTCTGAGTATCTTCACCGGTTTTGATTCCGCTCTCACTGACGAGGATGATGTCGTCGGGTACCTGTTCACTCAGGGATGCGGTGGTTTCTAAATCCACCGTGAAGTCGACAAGGTTCCGGTTATTGATACCGATGATTTCGGCTCCGAGGTCGAGTGCCCGGTCGAGTTCGCGGAGGTCGTGAACCTCGACGAGGCATTCGAGTTGAAGGATGGAAGCCTCTTCGTAGAGAGCGGACAGACGGTCGTCATCGAGGGCCGCCACGATGAGGAGGATGGCGTCGGCACCGGCAACTGCGGCCTCTGCGATTTGGGACTCATGAATGATAAAGTCTTTGCGCAGGACCGGGATGGCGACTTTTTCGCGGATTGATTTCAGGTAGCTAAGATGCCCCTTGAAGTACTGTTCGTCGGTGAGGACAGAGAGGGCGTGTGCGCCTGCGTCCTGGTAGGTCAGGGCGATGGAATCTGGATTGAATGATTCTGCGATGACGCCAGCCGAGGGGCTGGCTTTTTTGACTTCAGCGATGAGGCCGAGGGCGTTCTCTCCGAGGTCAAGGGCGGCGCGGAGGCTTCGAAAGTCGTTTCTTTGGAGTGCTGCTGCTCGCAGGTGCTGCCATTTGGGACGGAGGACAGCGATTTCCTCCTGTTTTGTGGAGAGGATTTGTTGAAGGCGATTAGAGAGCATGCGTCGGAGAGGCCAGTAGGATGCGCGGGTGGAGAGAAAAAGAAAAGGGGGGGATGTTTGGTGAGGGATGTCGACGGCGCGCGTGGGGTTATTTCGAGTCTCGGTGAACGTTTTTCGCGGCCTATGCAGGTTTCACTGAGGTCCACCCGTAGTCGTGGTAATCAAACTCGAAGCGGCCGTCTGGATGACAAGTTACGACCCCGAAACCCTCAGGATTCCCTGCCACGCGGCCTTTCCACCACATGCCGCAGACGGCGCCACCCTGGATAAAGGTGGTTTGGTTAAAGTGCGCGAGTTGGATGCGTTCGACGACGTGGCCGTGGCCGCACAAGACGAGGCGCACGTTGTACTCGTTGAGAACTTTGCGAATTTGGTTGGCGTTATTCACCAATGATTTTGGGTTCTCGCCTTTTCTTGGATCGGCGTGCATCTGGTTCCAAATGGAGAAGAAAGGGATGTGGGTGATGACCACAATCGGGATTTTTTTTCCGACACGTTCGAGGTCCGCCTTGAGCCAGCGTTCTTGGGCTTCATCAATCCAGCCGTAGTAATCCCCGGAGTCAGGGTCGAGAGCGACGGAGTCGAGGTGAATGAAGTGCCAGCCGAGATGGGAGTGGCTGTGGAAGGCATCCTCGTAGCCGAACTTTTTGATAAAGAGCGATTTTCCAAACTCAGGGGCATCTTTCGGAAGATGTGACAGTTTACTCCATCCGCCGATGTCGTGATTGCCAATGGTGTGGTGGCAAGGGATGCGCAGATCTCGTAGTCCTTCATCAAAAACGGCCCATTCTTTTGCGATGCGCTCCGGGGTGGCCACGAGCGAATCCATCACGAGGTCGCCACCGGTGATCGCGAAATCGAGTCTGTCGGGGAACTGATTGATGGCGTTGACGCATTTTTTCCATCCTGCCCCAGCCTCCCGTTCGGGTTGAGCGTGGATGTCCGTGAGGAATGCGAAACGGAAGGTGCCGGCAACAAGCGGTGAGCGTGATTTTGCCGTGAGCCCCGATCCAAGCAGGGTTGCGCCAAGGCCGCCGGCAATCGAGCGGAGGGATGCACGGCGTGAGAGGAGATGCGGGTTTTGCATGCCCGCTTTCGGGAGAAGGAAACGCGCCAGCGAGGCTATTTCGCGAGCTTCTCTAAAACTCTGTCGGGCCATTTCGAGCTGATGATTTTGGATTCAGCATCGACGGTTTCCAGCACGACTTCGCCGCGATGGGTGGAACCTTTTGGATGTCCGGGTGCAATCGCGTACGTGAACTCGGAGTCTGAGCGCCAAGCGGGCAGGACGCGGAGACCGTGGTCTGTTACGATGATACGTGTGCGGAGCGTAGCATGCTCGAGCAGAGCGAGTTCGCCGTCCTTTCCCATCAGCAGCGCTGCTGTTCCGGAGGGGTTCGATACCACGTTTCCTGAGAATCTAATCGTTTCGAGAAGCTTTTTTAGGGTGTCGAGCGGACGGAGGACCGGAGGCGTTGGGTCGTCTGTGCGAGCGGGGATATTTTCGATGACGAAAAGGGCGAGTGTTTTTTCGGTCGAGAGCGATGGAAGGGGATGTGCGGCGGAAGAGAAAAGTAAACCGGTTGCCCCCCAGCGGGCGGCGGGGGTGATGGCTTCCTCAGCGGGAAGATGGTATTGGGCCAGAGGGGTTTTGTTGCTACCGGTGTGGTCGAGGTGGAGCATGAGTTGGCCGAGCCCCTCTAGTTGTTCGCCCATTTTGAACGCGAGTCCGCTCGTTCCCTGGTGGAGCACGCTGCGTCCGCCTGTGAGCCAAGTCAGAACGGGGCCTGAGTCGGCGGTTCCCTCGGGATCGTGGGATTGTGAGTTGACCGACAGGAAAATGGTTTTCTGACCGTTGATGGAGGTTGTCGTGAAGGTCGCTGTTTTTGCGTCGGGGCTGATTGTCAGGTTTTCTGGAGCGAGGATTCCGCGATGGAGGGTTCGGGGTGGTAGGTCGCTTCCTGGTTCAGCGTCGACGACTCGGACTTCGAAAATGGGCAGAGCGGGGAAGCCATCGGAGAGGAGCGGGTTCGGTTGGAGGAGTCCTGATTTTCGCAGATGACGGGCAAGATCGGATTGCGCGGATGTTGACGATGATTCGAGGAGCTGTGCGAGGGCCACGGAGGCGAGGAACGCGCGTTCCTCACCGAGGCCGGCGGATGTCGCGTGGGTGACGAGGAGCGAGAGGCCTGCGTCGACGGGGACGGGGAACTCGTTTTTTTGGCCAGTTGGCGAGAGGATTGAATCGAGGTAGGACGCGAAGTCGGATTGTTCACGAAGTGCTTTCTCGAAAGGGCTTACGAGGGAATGTGCGATTTTCCGTTGCTCGTCGGAGAGGAAGGCGGCGTATTCGGACCAATCCTTCGCTGCGGCTTTTTCGATAACGAGCATCCGGCGTTCATCGACCCATGGCCCGACGAGTGGGGTTTCGCGTATGATCGAGCCATCCGCGTGAGTCAAGAGGCCGGTTTCGATTGTTTCGACGGCGAGCGTGGTGCCGGTTGGGTTCCAGTGTAGCGCACGTTTTGGGGGGCATGCCGTGAGGCAGATTGCGAGCAGGGACGGCGCAAGGCGTTTCAAGGAAGTGATTGGCATGGTGGGGAGGCGGGGTGATGGGTATTGAGCAAGGGGCGTTCGAGTCGCATCGCCTGCTCTGAGGCAAGTTGCTACGGGGATTCTGAATCGTGCGGTTCAGATTTTCGGGGAGCGTCCCCGCCAAGAATCGAACTTGGATTTACAGTTTAGGAAACCGTCGTTCTATCCATTGAACTACGGGGACAAGAGGGGATGAGGCTAAGATGCGGTCTGGCTTCGTTCCAGCCTTTTTGGATGGAACGCGGGATCGATTGAGGGATTTGGTTCGGGTTCGACTCGGGGGTATGGGTGTTTACATGATGGGGAATGAGCAAGGTTGCTGTGATTATCCCTGCCCGGTATGGGTCCACTCGTTTTCCGGGGAAGCCGTTGTTTGAAATTGCGGGTAAGCCGTTGATTCGGCATGTGTGGGAACGGGTTTCGCGGGCACGCGGGGTGGATTCGGTGATTGTGGCGACGGATGATATGCGGATTGCGGAGGCGGCTTTTGGCTTTGGGGCGGAGGTGGCGTTGACGTCGCCGAAGTGCAAGACGGGGACGGATCGGTGTGCGGAGGTTGCGTCGCGATTAAAAGGTTACCGGTGTGTGATTAATGTGCAGGGGGATGAGCCGTTGATTGACCCGAAGCTGGTGGGGAAGTTGGCTGGCGAGTTGAGGGAAGACCGTTCGATACGGATGATTACGGCGGCGACGCCGATGGAGTTGGGGGAGGTGACCAATCCGAATGTGGTGAAGGTGGTGATGGGGCGTGGCGGAGATGCGCTGTATTTTTCGCGGAGCCCGATTCCGTATGACCGCGATGCGGCGGGGCACGTGCCATTGCGGCATTTGGGAATCTACGGGTACGATGTTCGGTTTCTCATGCAGTTTGTGAAATGGCGCGAGGGGGTGTTGGAGCGTTTGGAAAAACTGGAGCAGCTGCGTGCGTTGGAGAATGGGGTGCCGATTCGGGTGGTGAAGACGCGGCATCAGGCGGTGGGAGTGGACACTCCGGCAGATGCGGCGGCGGTGGAGCGGATTCTTTCACAAAAGGGTTGACCTTGCTTGGTGCGGTTCTGCTCTTGCCAGTTGGGCTTCGGGCGCGAATTCTACTGCTCCAGCAGGAGCGCTCTCGGCTCCGTGATTCGCGTTGAGTGGATTGCGGTATCGAGGGCTTCTTTGTTTTCCGGGGCATCGGTGCCGGCGTACCCGGGGCCGGCGTTCCACCGTCATCGATTTTTTTCACATGAAATACATTTTTGTCACTGGAGGCGTGGTCTCCTCGCTGGGTAAGGGATTGGCTGCGGCGTCGTTGGGTACGCTGCTGGAGCAACGGGGTCTTCGCGTGGTGCTCCAGAAGTTTGATCCCTATTTGAACGTGGACCCAGGGACGATGAATCCGTTCCAGCACGGAGAGGTTTACGTTTTGGATGATGGCGCGGAAACCGATTTGGACTTGGGGCATTACGAGCGATTCACCCACTGCGTTCTTGGTCGGTCGAACAGCACGACGTCGGGTCAGGTTTATGAGACGGTGTTAGCGCGCGAGCGCCGTGGCGATTACCTTGGGGCGACGGTGCAGGTGATTCCGCATGTGACGGACGAAATCAAAACGCGATTGAGGGCGTTGTCGGAGGAGCAGCCGTGCGACGTGTTGATCACGGAGATTGGGGGGACGACGGGAGACATCGAGGGGTTGCCGTTTCTTGAGGCGATTCGTCAGTTTGTTTTGGAGGTTGGACCGCAGAACGCGATCATCATGCATGTCACGTTGGTCCCGTACATCAAGGCGGCGGGCGAGTTGAAGACGAAGCCGTCCCAGCAATCGATTGCGAAGCTGCGTGAGATTGGGTTGCATCCGCAGGTTTTGGTGTGTCGGACGGAGCATCCGATTGATCAGGAAGTTCGGAAGAAGTTATCGGTTTTCTGTAATGTGCCGTTGGATGCGGTGGTGGAGGCGCGGGACGTGGAGCACACGATTTACGAGATGCCTCTGATGCTGCAGGCGGAGCGTTTGGATGAGACGGTTTGCCGGTTGCTCGGATTGCAGGCGCCGCCGGCGGATATGGAGCGGTGGACGGCGTTTGTTCGTGGAATCATCCACCCCTCGAAACGGGCGCGCATTGCGGTGGTCGGTAAGTACATCGGGTTGCAGGACGCGTATAAATCGATTTACGAATCGCTAACGCATGCGGGCGCCGCTGCGGATTGCGGCATCGATTTGATTCGGGTGGATGCGGAAGATTTGGAAACGGGGGATCCGGAACGTTTTCTCGGCGGGGTGGCGGGTGTTTTGGTGCCAGGTGGATTTGGCGAGCGTGGGGTTGAGGGGAAGATTCGAGCGGCGCAGTACGCGCGGGAGAAGGGGATTCCTTACCTTGGGTTGTGCTTAGGGATGCAGGTTGCAACGATCGAGTTCGCTCGGAATGTGTGCGGTTTGAAAGACGCCAACTCGACTGAGTTTGATGAAGCTTCTCCGAATCCCGTGATTCATTTGTTGGAGGCGCAGAAGGACGTGACGGACAAGGGGGCGTCGATGCGACTAGGGACGTGGCCGACGGAGATTCGAAAGGGAACAAAAGCTTCAGCGGTGTACGGTTGTGAGAGCATTCGGGAACGCCACCGGCACCGGTACGAGTTCAATCAGGCGTATCGGGAACAAATGGAGGCTGCGGGCTTTTTGATCTCGGGCACCTCGCCTGACGGGACATTGGCGGAGCTCATTGAGT
The DNA here is from genome assembly GCA_044347165.1 of Chthoniobacteraceae bacterium. Classification (GTDB taxonomy): domain Bacteria; phylum Verrucomicrobiota; class Verrucomicrobiia; order Chthoniobacterales; family Chthoniobacteraceae; genus JBEEPE01. Next base: position 4,056 of record JBIIXW010000086.1, on the reverse strand, counting down.
TGCGGGATCACCCGTGGTTTTTGGCGTGTCAGTATCACCCCGAGTTTCAGTCCAAGCCGAACCAACCACATCCGTTGTTCTTTGGATTTGTGAAGGCGTGCGCTGCGGGCGTTACGTCTTGAGGTTGTGAATGGTGTCGGGGTGAGGAGCGAGTTGGTTGACGGGGTGCGGACGACATTCCGGCTGGAGTGTGTTCGTTCGGCTTTTGCGGGGGTGGTGGAGAGTGTGGTGGCGACGTTTGCGTTGCTGGTAGCGGTTCGACATTTTGGCGCGTCGTCAGGATCGAAGGCGTGGCTGGTTGCTGGGCCGAATATGGGGCTGATGGCGGGTCCGGCCGTCGTGGCGTTATTTCATCGGACGGGGATTAGTCCGGCGGTTGCGGCGTCGTTGGTTCAGTGGATCGCGGCGATTCTTTTTGGGACGGCTGCGTTTGCGAGTTCGGAGTACGGGTATGTTGTATTGGTCGCTGCGGCGGGGGGTGCGGTGGCGGCTTCTGTTCCGTTAATGACTCAGGTGTATCAGGATGCGTATCCAGATGCGGATCGGGGACGATTGTTTTCGAAGGCATTTTTTATCCGGATTGCGGCGTCAGTGGGGGCGGGGGCGTTAATGGGACGTTTTTTGGATTGGAGACCTGACGGTCATCCGTGGCTCCTTGGGGGGGCTTCGTTTTGTTGCGGGGTCAGTGCGGTTTTGGTTTCGCGGTTTCCTCGAACGATGGTGCGCGGTCATGAGGGTGCATGTCGCAGGGAGGTGGGTGGAGGGATGATTTCGCGGACGCTTGTGGGGCTCAGGTTTGTGGGAACGGACGGAGTTTTTCGGCGAACCCTGATTTCGTGGATGTTTTTGGGGATTGGCAACTTGGTGATGCTTCCGTTGCGTGTGGAGTTGTTGGCGCGTCCGGATTCCGAAGGGATGATTCGGACGGCTGAGGAGATTGCCCTTTTGACGGCGGTGATTCCGAATGTTGCTCGATTGTCGACGACGCTTTGGTGGGGGAGGTTGTTTGATCGATGGAACTTTTTTGTGCTGCGTGCGGTGCTCAACTTTTTGTTCGCGGCGGCCATCCTCGCTTTTTTTCTTGGGGATCAGATGTGGATTTTGGTGGTGGGTTCCGTTTTGTACGGATTGGCCAACTCGGGTGGGGATGTGGTGTGGTCTTTGTGGGTGACGAAAGTGACGGTGCCCGAGCGCGTGGCGGATTACATGGCGGTGCACACCTTTTTCACGGGTATCCGAGGTGTTCTGGCTCCGTTGATCGCTTATGCGGCCATGGAGCGCTTTCCTTTGGCTTGGACGGCATGGGGATGTGCGATTGCCATCTTGGTCGCGAATGTGATTTTGCTTCCGGAAATTGTAGGGCGATGGGGAGAGCGGAGTGTTTCTCGGGGTGAGTGATTCATCCTGCGGGTTTGAAAATTGGTTGCTGGCGGTTGAGAGTATCTGGATGGAATCAAAATCGCCGTTGGTGGGGGTCATAATGGGGAGCGTCTCTGATTGGGAGACGATGCGTCACGCGGTGGAGATGTTGGAGCGGTTTGGGATTTCGTATGAGAAGCGGGTTGTTTCAGCGCATCGAACTCCGGTGTTGATGGCCGAATACGCGACGGGAGCGGAGGGTCGGGGGATTCGGGTGATTATAGCGGGAGCAGGTGGGGCAGCACACTTGCCGGGGATGGTCGCTGCCCACACGAACCTTCCTGTGTTGGGCGTGCCGGTGGAGAGCAAGGTGTTGCGTGGGGTTGACTCGTTGTTGTCGATTGTTCAGATGCCGGCTGGAGTTCCTGTGGCGACTTTGGCCATTGGGGTGGCTGGAGCGAAAAACGCGGGCATTCTCGCGGCCTCGATTTTGGCGCATGGCGATGCGGAGGTAAGGGAGAGATTGGCGTCTTTTCGGGCGGAGCAGACGGCGCAAGTGTTGGCGGGCGAGTTGCCGTGAGATGAGCTGAGTGTCAGACGATGATGCGACAAGCATGGGATACGATTTCATGAAGACGGATACAAACGGGGAAGTGCGGGGAACAACGGGGTGTATTCTTCCCGGAGCGACGATCGGGGTGATGGGGAGCGGCCAACTGGGGAGAATGATGGCGATTGAGGCAAAGAAGCTCGGTTATCGAGTGAAGACGTATAGCCCGGAAGCGGATTCACCGACAGGACAGGTTGCGGACGCGGAGTTTGTGGGGGCCTACGAGGATGAGGCGGCCGTGCGCGCCTTTTTTAACCGGATTGATGTGTTGACCTTTGAGTTTGAGAATGTTCCATCGGCGACGGTTGCATGGGCGGAGGAGGTGATTCCGGTTCGTCCCTCTGGGTCGATTTTGCATGTGTGCCAGCACCGGTTGCGGGAGAAGGAGTTTTTGAGGGCGAACGGGTTTCCTTGTGCGCCGTTTCGTCGGGTGGATACGGATGAGGATTTGGAGCGCGCGCTGTTGGAGTTGGGGCGGCCGGCGGTGTTGAAGACCGCGGCGTTTGGTTACGACGGCAAAGGACAGGTAAAGATATCGGAAGGCGTGGATGCGCGGCTTGCGTTGGCAGGGTTTAAGGGGCAGACGGCGGTTCTTGAGGGGTGGGTTCCGTTTGTGTCGGAGATTTCGGTGATGGTGGCTCGGGGGATTGGTGGCGAATGCCGCGTTTATCCGGTGTTCGAGAATGTGCATGCGCATCACATTTTGGATGTCACGGTTTGTCCGGCTCGGATTCCGGATTCATCGGCTGAAGCGGCGCGATCGCTCGCGGTTTCAATCGCGGAGCGGCTCGGATTAGTGGGGGTGATGGCGGTGGAAATGTTTTTGATGGCGGACGGTCAGGTGATGGTCAACGAGTTGGCCCCGCGTCCGCATAACTCCGGGCATTTGACGTTTGATGCGTCGGTGACCAGTCAGTTTGAGCAACAGGTGCGAGCGGCTTGCGGGCTGCCGTTGGGGTGCACGGGTTTGAAGACGGGCGGGGCTGCGATGGTGAACTTGTTGGGGGATGAGTGGGATGCTGGCGAGCCGGATTGGGCGGGCGTGCTGGGGATGGGGGACGTGAAGGTGCACTTGTATGGGAAGCTGGAGCCAAGACGTGGCCGGAAGATGGGGCACCTGACCGCTTTTGGGCAGTCGGCTGAGGAGGCGCGGAACCGAGTGCTGGAGGCGAGGCGGGTTCTCCGGAGGGGATGACATGAGTGCGCAGGTGGTGAGGGCGATTGAGCCGCGCGAGTTAGTCACTGCGACTCAGATGGCTGTGTACTTTCTCCGCCAGGGCGAAGTGGTGGGGATGCCGTCTGAAACCGTTTATGGATTGGCAGGGGATGCGCTGAATCCGCTGGCTGCTGCGCGAATTTTTGAGGCGAAAGAGCGGCCGTCGTTTGATCCCCTGATTTGTCATGTCAGGGATTTTTCAATGGCCGAGCGGGTGGCGGATTTCTCATCCGTCCCTCGGGACGTCTTGACCGAGCTTGTCGAGCGATACTGGCCTGGTCCGTTGACCCTAGTGGTACCGAAACGGTCGCGGGTGCCGGATATTGTTACGTCCGGACAACCCACGGTGGCGGTGAGGTGTCCGTCTCACTTGGTGTTTCGGTCAGTGATTGAGCAGTTGGATCATCCGATTGCGGCGCCGAGTGCCAATCGGTTTGGGCGGATTAGTCCGACGACGGCGGGCCATGTTTTTGAGGAGTTGGGTGGGCGGATTCCCCTGATTTTGGATGGGGGTGAATGTCGTCACGGGGTTGAATCAACGATTGTTCGGTTTGATGGGGGCCGCAGAGTGACGGTGTTACGTCCGGGGCCGGCGACGGAGGAGGATCTACTCCTGTTGGGGTTAGAGGTTGCGACGGAGTTGCGTGGATCAGGGGGGCGGTTGGTGCCCGGGCAGGTGGAAGGGCATTATGCGCCTCGGACGCCGATGGTTTTTGCGCCGGGGGGCTTGGTTCCACCGGTCGGCCGGGAGGGCGTATTGGTTTGGCGGACGTCGGCTGGGTTGGCTCGGGAGATGGGGTATCAGGTTGTGGTGGAGCTGTGTCCTGAGCTCGATTTGTTGCGAGCGGCAGCAAACTTGTTTTCGGCGTTG
>JBIIXW010000252.1:0-12933 GCA_044347165.1 Chthoniobacteraceae bacterium | reverse complement strand
ACCCGCAACGCCCCAGCCGCCACCGTCACCCCCCCAGTAAACGTGTTCACTCCCGACAGCACCAACACCCCAGCTCCCGACTTCGTCAATCCACCCGCCCCACTCACCACCCCCGAAAGCGTCAACGAATCCGCCACCACCCCAACCCTCGCCCCCGTGATGGACACCGCACCCGACATCGCATTCACACCAGAAACCGACACCAACGCCCCCGTCGCCCCAACCGCACCCGCACCCTCCAGCGTCAATGCCTCCGCTCCCACCGAAAGCCCACCCTCGATTTCCAATGTCGCCCCGCTCGCCACCTTCGTCCCACCCGCAACCGCACCCAGCGCCAACGCATTTTTCACTCGCACCACACCCGCCCGAATATCCGTCACCCCCGTGAACGTGTTCGCCGTTTCCAACGTCAACCGACCCGTTCCATCTTTCACCAAGCCCGTCGGCCCACCCACCGCTCCCGAACCCGTGAACACGTAGTCCAAGGCCGCATTCGACACAATCCACTCGGACGGTTGCAACGTCGTCCCCGCCGGTAACACCACCGTCGTCGGCCCCGTCGCCGAGTCGCTGAAGACCACCTTATCCGAGAAAGCAAATGCAACCCCCGTCGACCAGTTCCCACCCTCGGTCAGGTTCCAGTTCCCATCTGCCCCACCCGTCCACGTCTTGCTGTTCCCCAAAATCACCAAATCAATCGACGTATTCACCGTGTTGTTCTCCAGCGCAATCGACAACGCATTCGAACCCAGCGTGCTCAACGGCAAACTCAACGCCCCAAAATCCGTCGACGACAACGCACTGCCAGCATAGTCCAGCAACGTATACCGCCCCGCCATCGCCAACCCACCCGCAGACCCGTCCAACGTCAGCGCAATCGTCCCCCCCGTCAGCAACAGCTGATTAGCCCCCGTCACCACCACCGCGTCGCTACTCCCCGGCGCAACCAACCGGAACGCAAACGTCGAACCCGTCCCCGCCGTCACCCCACCCAGCGTCAGTGTCCCCGGCGTCGTCAGCGTCCCTGCCCCCAACGTCGCTCCACTCGCCAACGTCACCGACGCCGGCGTCGTCACCGTCCCCTGCAACGTCGCTCCACTCGCCACCGAAATCGCCCCCGCTCCCGCATGCCCTCCCGCAAGAACCAACTTCCCACCGGAAACCGTCGTCGTCCCCGTAAACGTGTTCAAACCCGTCAGCGTCATGTCATGAGAACCGCTCTTCACCAACGCCCCCGTGCCCGACACCACTCCATCAAAAACATCCGCTGCCGCCGGGTTAAACGTCAGTTGCCCGTTATTCAAAACTGCCCCCGCGATTTTCGCGCCCGCCATCGAGCCATCCCCAATCGCCAGTGTCCCTCCCGTAATCGTCGTCCCACCCGAATACGTGTTCGCCCCCGTCAACGTCAGCGCTCCCGCCCCCGCCTTCACCAACGACCCCGCCCCACTCAACACCCCCGCATACGAGGAACTCCCCCCCGCCGCACCCACCGTCACCGCTACCGCCTGACCACGGTCATTCACCAACGCCAAGTTCCCGCTCCCCTTCAACCCACCCAAATCAAATGCCGTCAACCCCGGGAACGACAACGCCCCCCCACTCAACTGCAACGCCGACCCTCCCAACGCAGAAGCATGCTCCATCACCAACGTCCCCGCACTCAACGTCGTATCCCCCGTCCACGTCCCCGCCTTCGTCAATACCATCGCGCCCGCCCCCGACTTCACCAACCCGCCCGTCCCACTCATCGCCCCGTTAAACCGGAACGTCTCCGGCGTGTTCACCGTCAAGGTCCCGTTGTTCACGATATCCGAACCCATCGTCAGGTTCGTCGACACGCCATCCCCCAGCGTCACCGTCCCCGCCTCAATCACCAACCCACCGGTAAACTCGTTCGTCCCCGTCAAAATCAAGTTCCCAGCGCCACCCTTCGTCAACGCCCCCGCCCCAATCAAATGCCCAGACAGCGTCACCCCCGCCGTATTCGTCACATCCAACCGCGCGCTGCTGTCCAATCGGAAACGACGCGAATTCGTAAACGCCGAACCCCCCGTCATCTCAAGATTTCCCCCGTTCAACACCACCATGGATGTCGTCGCCCCTAACCCATTCGCACCACTCACGGAAACCGTCCCCGCCGTCACTTCCATCCTCCCAGAGAAGGTATTCGTCCCACTCAAAATCAGCTTGCCCGCCCCCGTCTTCACAAACCGCCCCGCCCCACTCACCACGCCAGAAACCGTCAAATCCGTACCGGTCGCCACCCGAATCGTCCCGCCACCCGCTCCCATCACCACCAACTTCGAGTTCGCCCCCGCGTTGTTCATCGCAAACGTCGCGGTCGTTTCGAGAATCCCGCCACTCAGCGTAATCGTGTTTGCTGTCGTGACCGCTCCTAGATTCACGTTCGCCCCGATAGAGAGAACCCCCTCTTCCACGCGCACGTCCCCCGAATAGGTGTTCGTACCCGACAACACCAACTTGCCCGGCCCTAACTTCAATACACCCGCGTTACCCGCCGAGTTCCGAATCACTGCTGACACCGTCAAATCCCCCGTCCCGTACTGATGGAAAATCACATCCCCATTGGTGCCGTTGTTGGCCTGAATCTGGTTGCCGCTGAGCGTGAAGCCTCCCGCGCCGTCATACAGAATCCCGCCAGACGTCAATCCAAGCGTCACCCCCGTACCAATATTCAAAGACCCCGACGCCCCCGAATCCGTCAGTTTCAACGCATTCACCGACTGACTCGCCGTCACCCCGCCCGCGAGCGTGCCATTCACGAGGTAGTTAGTGGTCGCAACCGAACCCGTGGCTGGCAAATCCGAATAGCCCGTAAACCCGCCGATGGTGTAAGTCGGACCCGAGTCCTGCGACGTCGCAAAGTTCACCACCCCAGACGGACCAATGTGAACCACCCGCCCGCTGTACAGCCCATTCGCCGACGGCGCAGACGTCGTCGTGACCGTAACCCCCGCAGGAGTCTTGATCGCCAACCCCCCAAAGTTCGCCGTGGCGGTGATGGTCCCCAACGTGATCCCCAACGTACCGCCCCCGCTGACCTCCCCCTCAATCCGCGACGCACCCGCACCCACCGTCACATTCCCAAACGTCTGACCCGTCACCTCCCCAGCCTTCCCACGAACCGTCAACACCCCGCCCTGCGCATTCACCGCAATCGCCGGGTTCAGCAAATTCGTCGGCGTCGCCAAGTTCGCGTAATCCAACACCAACGTCCCACCCGTCAACGACAACGCACCCGAGAACGTCGAAGCACTCGCCCCATTCACCGTCCACACCCCGCGCCCCGCCTTCGTCAAACCACCCGTTCCATTCCCTAAAACCCCAGAAACCACCCCGCTCGCCTCGCCCCCCAGCGTCAACGTCTGATTCGTCCCCGCCACATTACCCGAAATGGTCATCACCCCCGCTTCCGCCGACACCGTCGCCGCCGCAGACAACGTCACCGGCCCCGCCCACGTGTTGTTGCCCGCACCGTTCACCAACGCCCCCGAAAACGCATTCACGTAACCGCCCCCCGCGAGCGTCAGCGGTTCCGCCGACACCGTAATACCGCCTTCCATCACCAACGAACCCCCAGCCACCACCGTCGACCCCGCCGACGAAAGCCCCAACGCGCCGCCATTCCGAATCACCGTGAAGCCGCCATTGTTCGTCGACGTCGTCCCCGCAAAACCACTCGCCGCATTCAGGTACAATCCGAGATCCAACCCATTCGTCAGTGTTCCCGTCGTCTCAATCGGCCCAGCCACACTCAGCCCACCCAAACTCGTGAAGGTCAGGTTCCCCGTCGAGGTCACCCCCGCCGGCGAAGTCAGATACATCATCCCCGAGGCGGCGGTAAACGTCACCCCGCCCGTCAAGTTCAACGGCCCGGCCCACGTGTTCACCCCCGAAGCATTCCGTATCGCCGTTGCCGCCGCCAACGTCCGCCCCGAAACCGTCACGTTCCCCTGCAACTCCACCGCGCTATTCCCCGTGCCCGTCGTCACCGTGCTACTCCCCGTCCCCAACGCCATCGGATGCTGAACATTCAGCACGCCCACCGTATTCCCCAACGTCACCATACCTCCAAAACTGCTCGCCCCAGCGAGCTTGATCGTCCCAGCCCCAACCTTCACCACACTGCTCGTCGCCCCACCCGCAATCCCCGACGCCAACATCACCGTGTTCGACTGCGGATCCAAAGAAACCGTCACCCCATCGGCCACCACCAGGCGCCGAGAGACATCCACCGTATTCCCCGCAGCCCACTGCAACGTCGCACTCCCCGACACCGTCACCGGCCCCTCCGTGCCCAAACCGCCCGCACCAAAACTCAACGTCCCACCCGACAAAACCGTCCCGCCCGCATACGTGTTGTTCCCCGACAACACCAAGGTCCCCGCCCCAGCCTTCGTCAAAGAATACGTTGGATCGGTCGCCGAAATCACCCCGCCAACCGTCAACGAACTCGCCGCAACCGTCACCGTCCGCGATCCCGTCAAACTCACCGCCCCCGTCCCCACATTCAACGTGTTCGACCCCACATAACCAAAGTTCCCCGCCCACACCTGCGCGTTGTTCCCCGACAACGTCAACGCCGAAGCCGCATCCAACGACCCGCCCTCCATCGTAATCGTCCCGCTCCCAAGCGCCCCCGCATTGCCCGCACGCAACGTCCCCGCCACAACCGTCGTCCCACCCGAATACGTATTCGCCGCATTCAACAACAGCGTTCCATACCCCGACTTCGTCAACCGGTACCCCTGTCCCCCATCCCCAATCACGCCTCCAACCGTCAACACATTCGCATTCGCCGTCACCGCCGTCGCCCCCGCTAGCGTCACGGCACCCGTTCCCAAGTTGAGGTTCTGACTCCCAATAAACCCAACATTCCCCGACCACGTCTGCACGTTGTTCGTCGTCAGAACCAAGTTCGCAACCGAACTGTCCACCGCCCCACCCGCAAACTCCACCGGCCCCGATCCGAGCGCCGCCGCATTCCCCAACACCAGCGTGCCCCCCTCCATCCGCACCCCGCCCGCCAACGCGCTACCATTAGCCGCCGAAAGTAGCAACCGCCCCAAACCCGCCTTCACCAGTTTCACTCCCGCCGCAGAACTCACCACCCCAGAGAACGTCGCCGTCGCATTCGGATGCGTCACCGTCAACACCCGCGTCGACCCACCCAAATCCACCGCGCCACTGAACGCGATATCGTTCGTCGCAGACACCCCGCCCAACGACACATCCCCGCGAATCAGCACCGATTGCGGAACCGTCCGCACCGCCGTCCCCGAACGCACCACGCCCCCGTTCAACGTCAACGGCGCACCCGCCGTAAACGTCAACGCCGACCCCACTGCCGTCGCATTCGCAGACAACGTCAACTGTGTCGCAGAATCCACCGACAAAATCCGCGTCCCAGCAGGAATGTTCGTCCCCGTCACCACCATCCCCACCACCGCACTCGCCGTGCTCGCAACCGTCACCACCGGTGAACCCAAACTCGTCGCCCCAGCCGTCAAGGAAACCGAGTTCGGACCAAATGCATTGTTGTTATCCGCCACCAAGGTCCCCCCGTTCAACGTGATTCCCCCATTGAACGTATTTGCCCCGCTCAACACCAAAGCCCCGCTCCCCTCCTTGATCAATCCAGCCGGTGCCGACGCCCCACCAAACGTATTCCGCACCACCCCGCTCAGCACCAACCCCACCGGCGCCGTCCCGCCCACGGTCACCGTCCGCGTCGCCCCAGCCAACTCCCAAATGCTCGACACCGTCGGCACAGAGCCCGCATTGCCGTTCGTCGCAACGATCGCATCCGTCGTCCCGTTAATCTGCAACACCCCACCACTGACCGTCGGACCCGTCGTCCCACCCGTCCCATTGAATACCAAGCGCGCAAACGCGTTCCCCGCCGTCGGCAACGTCATCGCCCCCGTCCCCTCCAATGTCACCACCGCCGTCTCCCTCACCTGTCCACCCTTCTGGTTCAACGACAAATCCAGCGTCCCACCCGTCACCAACACGTCCCCCGGAATGTGCGTCACCCCCACCGCCCCGTCCGGACGCAACGTCCCCGCCTGCACCACCGTCAACCCCGTGTACCCCATCGTAAACGACGACATCACCGTCGGCGCCGTAACCGTCAACCCCGCCGCACCCGAAGCCGTCACCCCCGTCCCGCTGTTAATCGTAATCTGCGTTCCATTCGGAATCGCCGTGATCTCACGCGTCCCCACCACGCCCGGAATCCCAGAAACCTTCATCCCCACAAACATCCCCTGCGAGCTCCCGACGGTAATCGTCGCACTCCCATTCGTCGTCGTCCCCGTCAAGTTCGCCGTGAACGTCGCGCGCTTCAACATCGGACCAAACGCCAACGACGCCTGCGTCGACGCGTTCACTGCCGTAAACGCGCTCGAGAGCGTCACCGTCGTCCCCGTCACCGAACTCACCACCGTGCCCATCGGCACCCCGTACCCGTACACACTCATCCCCGGCAAAATCCCCGCCGCCTCCGTCGCCGAAACCGTCACCGTCGTCGCGCCGCTCGCAATCGCCACCGGCGCCGTGTTCACCCCCTCTGCCGTCGTCAAAAACGCCAGATTACTCCGAATCGGTCCCGACACCGAACTCGACAGGGTAACCTGACTCCCCGACACCGCCGAGACCACCGTGCCCGCAGGAACATTCGTCCCACTCACAAACATTCCCGGCACAATCCCCGTTGCCGACAAAACCGTCACCACGCTCGCCCCCGAATCCGCATACGCCAACTGCGACGTGTTCGTCCCCGTCGGAACAAACACCAACGTCCCCGATCCCGAAACCGTCGGAGCCGCCGACAACGTCAGCGTATTCCCAGACACCGAAACCACCGTCGTCCCACCCGTCAGCGTCCCCGTCCCGCCCGCCGCCAGTTCAACCGTCGCACCCGCCGCCACCTTCGTTCCATCGGGAACCGTCACCGTTGTGGAACCCGCGTTGAAAGAAAGCCCCGAAAGCACCTGCGCCACCGGCAGACCGATTTCGGCAGTCTGCCAACCCGTTCCTCCGGTCGTCACCGCACGCGAACTCACCACCGAGCCAGTCGTCGGAACCGACGTAATGACCGAACCCGCGGGAATCCCATGCTGAGTCGGCAGAGGTTGCCCAACGAGCATCCCCACCGCCCCATTCCCCGCACTTGTCGAAACCGTCGCAGAGCCCGTGGTCGTCCCATTAATCCACCAGCCCGTGTAACCGCGAAGCTGCAACGCCCCCGGCCCAAACTTCACCAACGCCGTCGCCCCCGCATCCCCATCCAACAAATGCGACCCAAGCAGGAGGGCATTGTTAAAAATCGGGAAGTAAAACGCCCCAGCCGTCGACCCCGGTCGAATCATCCCCGTGAAGAGATTCGTGTTATTCCCCGTGGTCGTCATGAACCCGCCGGACGAAATCGTGAGAAGATTATCCCTGCCGTTGAAGGCGTTCGTCGAGTTATCCTGCAAGAAAAGCGTCCCCGTCGAACGCGTGCCAATCCCCATCCGGTTGTTGTCAAACGTGTGGGACGTCGCCGTACTACTGGTCAGACTCGTCGTGGACGTTCCGTATGGATTCGTCCCACCCACATTCAACCCCACCGCCCCCACGCCCACCACCCCCGTCGTGGGATCAGGAGTCGCCAAATACGACGCCCATGCCGGCCAGTTCGTTCCATCATAAGCCACCGCCCACGGCCCGAGGAAACCCGCAACCCCCGCAAACCCCGTCGTCGGATGCGTCGTGAACCGAATCTCCGCATTCGCCCCCGAATTCACCTGATTCCACGACCCCGGAATCCCTGCCTTCCCACCCCCAGGTAATACCGTCCCCCCAAACACCACCGTGCTGTAACTCGACGACCGCGTGAGCGAATCCATCGTGACCGACACCGACCCCGTCCCCGCCGAAGCATTCCCAAACAACACCGTCCGAATCGTCGAACTCCCCGAACCCAGCGTCACCCCAGCCGTCGTAAACACATCATTCCCCAAACGCCCCTTAAACTCCAACGTCCCGCTATCCAACGTCACCGGCGCCGTCCCCACCCCGTTCGCCACCGTCAGCAACCTCGTGTTATCCAGCGAGAGCGTTGCCCCGGGCCCCACCTGCACCGCAGACAACCCCGACAAGCGTCCCCCATTCTCAACCGACAACGTCCCCCCCAACACCCGCACCAATCCCGTCATCCCGCTCTCCCCCGCCAGCGCCAGCGACCCCGTCCCCACCTTGGTCAAAGAAACGGCCCCACCCAGTGATCCCGCAAACGTCGTCGTCGCGGCACTCGCCACCGTCAGCTCCGCCGGCGAAACCGAGCTAATTCCACCACCCATCCCCGTCAACGTCCCAACGCTCTGCAACGACCCCGTCAACTGATCATTCCCGCTCAAGTTCAACGAACCCCCATTTAACCGAACATCCACGCCCACCGGCATCCCAATCCCCACCGCCGGAACCAACGTGTTCGCGCCCCCGTTCAAAACCACAGCCCCGCCATTGATCACCAACCCGCTCCCGCCCGTCACGTAGTTCGCTGCATTCACCGACAACGCGCCAGCACCGGACTTCACCACCCCGCCCACCGTCAAAAGCGCCCCATCCACCGCCAGCGTCGTGCCAGAGTTTGGCACCGCAACCCACAACGGAACCGTCGCCCCGCTCGACCCAACCCTCGGCGCGCCAATCGAAGCATCGCCCAACGCCAAAATCCCGCCCGCATTCACCGTCAAAACCCCCGAATCCAAAGCACTCCCTGCCTTCGCAAACGAACCTCCCACCCCCAGCGTCAACGTATTCAACGCCGTCGTCCCCAAGAAGGTCTGCGCCGTCGAAAACGCCACGTTCTGCGTGGTTGTCCCCGCGTTCAACAACTCCCGCGTCGGCAACGCCTCCGTCGAAAGGTTCAACGCACGCAACCCGTTCACTCCCACCACCGCAAAACCTTCCCCACGCCCCGTCGCCGACGCATCCACCAAAATATCCGTCCGCACCGACATCGTCGTCGTCCCCGCTGCCCCACCCCCCTGCGTCCCCACATACGCCGGTGCCGCACCCAACGTCACCGTCGCAACCCCCGCCCCCGCCACACCACCCAACCCGTCCCCACGAACCAGCAAACTCCCATTGCTCACCGCCACTCCCAACGCCGACAACGACAAGTTCACCCCACCCGTCCCCGAAGCCGATAACGTCAGCACCCCGCCCCCATCCGCCGGAATCAACGATCCCGACGCCTCCGAAACCGCCCCCGCCGCTGAACCCCGAATCTCAATCTCTCCCCCCTGCGGACTCAACGATGTCGCCAGCGCCGTCGCCGCCTGCACCGCCGGTCCCAACCGCCCCGAAACCAAGCTCGTCGTGTTGTCCAACACCACCCGCGCCCCAGTAAAAGGAATCACCGAGTTGAACGCCGCCCGCGCCGTCGGACCCGACAACGTCACCGACCCCTGCATCACCCGTAACGCCCCAATCCCCGCCGCACTGTTGTCCGCCCCCAACGACCAATCCCCCGTCCCCACCTTCGTCAACCCCAACAACGCCGTGCTGAACGAACTCGAAATCACCCCGTCAAACACCGAATCCCGATTGTCCGCCCCCAACACCAACGTCCCCGCCGTCGCATTCGAGTTCCGTATCGTCCCCGATCCCGAAACCGACCCGAGCGCAAGATTCGTGTACCCGCGCATGTCCAACCGCGTCCCCGCCGCCAAATCCACCGTCGTGAGCGGATAGTTCCCCACCACCCCCAACGACACACTCCCCTGCGTCACAAAAATCGTGTTCTCCACATAACTCGCCCCACCCAAGAAAAGATTTCCCGCCCCCGTCTTCGTCACAATCGTCGGATTCACAATCACCGCGTTCAACGCCAACCCCGTCTGCGGCGCCCCCAACACCGTCGCCGCACGAACCGCCTCCACATTAATCGTCGCACCCAACGGCAATACCAGATTCCCCATCAACACCGGCACCGCCCGCGGATCATCCAACTTCACCGCAGAAATCCCGCCCCCCGCCCCAATCGTCAACGTCCCAGAACCCGTCCGCACATACGGACTGCCCCCGCCCGACGACGCACCCCCCGACTCGAACACCAACCGCGCCACCGTCTCATCAAACCCATTCAAGTCGTAGGACCCGCCGCCCCGCACCGTCACCACCGCCTTATCCGCCACCTGATTGCTTCGCAGGTTGTACACCCCCACGCTCCCAGCCCCCATACTGTCCGCACCAAAGTTGTTCCCTCCCGTCACCACCAAGTTCCCCGGAATCGTATTCCCCACCGCCGCATTCAACGCCACACGCGCCGCATTCACATACGTTGTCCCCGTGAAGTTGTTGCCCGTGGCCCCCCCAAACAACTGCACAATCCCCCCCGCGTAACTTCCGGAATCCACAACCAAGTCAATCGGCCCAGTGATCTGCGAATACACATGCATCCAGTTCTGGTAGTTATGCAGATACAACGCATCCGAGCCGGACGTAATCCGCCCCGAAACCGTCGGCGATCCAATCCAACGCGCCTGATTGCTCGAGCCGCCGAGAATCCCCCCGCTCGTCACCGTCAACAAATCCGAGGGCGAGGAAAATGCAACGGTCAGGTTCCCGACATTCCTCGTCATCGTAATGGAGTTCACCGCAGCACCTCCCAGCGGAACCGTCACATTGCCCAAAAGCCCTAGGTTGCTCGACGCCGTAGAAGCCGCAAACGTGTTCGTCATCATCGGCGTATTCAATCCGCGCACCCCACTCCCCGCGTCGTACGTCGCAAACGCAAAATCCGCCTGACCAGAAAAACTGTCCTGTCCGTACACCAACCCCCATCCGCCCAACAGCCCGCCATTCAACGCCGGCAACGCCGCAAACGCGTCCGACTTCACGTAACTGTTATCTCCCATTCCCCCAGCAAAAGCCCCCAACACCAACGTCGACCCCGCCACTCGACTAAACCCGCCAATCGAAATCTGCGCCGAGCCAACCCCCGTATTCCCCACATTCAGCCGCACCAAGTTCGCCCCCCCCTGCAAATCCAAGCCACCAATCGAAATCGCACCCGCCATCCCGCTGCGACTGATGTACTCAAACGCCCCTCCATCCAACCGCACCGGCAAATCCGACGGCAACCGATTCCCCATCGCCTGCATCCCCGAGTCGTCCCAACGCAACACCGCATTCCGCACCGTCAACTGACTCGTATTCGAAAGCCGCGCCTGATCCGTCAAAATCAAGAAGTTGTTCAAGACCGTCGTCGTCCCCGTGTAATCCGACAAATCCCGCAACGTCAGCGAATTCTGCCCCGTCTTGAACAAGTTCAAGTTCCCCGAAATCCGTCCCGAGAAATCCCCCGCCCCGCTCGACACCACCACAAAGTCACTCGCCGTTGTCCCATTGCTGTTCGTCACTTCCCCGCCTGATCCTGGATAAGACTGCCCCCCGCTAAACGTCCCGACCGTCTGCGATTTCCCGTTCAAATCAAACACCCCGCCCGCATGCACCTGAAACGCATCGGCATTCGCCGTCTGAGTCGTCCCAGAAATCGAGGTGAACGTCGGATACTTGTAATACAACGGATTCGACGCCGGAGCTGACGCGCCAAACTTCAGCGTCCCAAGGTTCACCCGCGTCGCCCCCGTGTACGCATTCCCCCACACCGCGTTCAACGTCAACGTCCCCGTCCCGCTCTTGGTCAGCCCGCCCGTCGTCGGCGCAACCGCCCCACCCACCGGAACCCCCATCACCAACTCGGTCCCCGCACCCACCGTGTGCACAATCAACTCCCGCCCCGTTGTTCCCGTCAACGAACCCGTCCCCCCAATCGTGTTCGACGCCAACGCCAAAACACCGCCCGAATCCAACGACAACGTCGTCAATGGATCCAACGTCAACGCCGTCCCCGAAATCGCCACGTTCAACGTCAACGAGTTGATCCCCGTTAACTGCTCCGCCCCGCTCACATTCGACAACGTCAACGGCGACGCCGGTCGAATGTTCCAGTCCTGATTCCCATTCGCCGTCCCCGCCACCGGCAACACCGCAGAATAGTTCCCCGCCGACAACGCCTGCACCCCAAACGCATTCGCAGCCCCATCCGTCGCATTGTACGTCGCAAAACTCATCCCCTGCCCCGTCACCGACGTGTCCACCAACACGTACGGCACAATCCCCGCCGCCATCTTCTGCGCCCCCGCACCAACAAAAGTCTCCCCTGCGGAACCCGTGGCATAGTTTGTCCCACCAAACATCACGTTATTCCCCGTCGCACTCAGCCCAAGCCCCGTTCCACGAATCAACCCCGTTCCCGTCCCTCGCGCCAGCGAGCCGGTCGTAATTTTTAACGACCGGCCAGAACTCAAATAGTCGTTCTCAAACGTCACCAACCCGTAACCCGACCCAAAGTTCACACTCGCCGTATTCATCAACTCCTGAACATCCGTCGTCGGGTTTGCAATGAATCGGAAGTGAGCCCCATTCAATACAATGCTATGCGTCGCCGACCGCGTATCCAAGGGCGTCGTCGTGTTGTCGTAAATCAACGTGTTGACCGGAACCCCATCCACAATCGGCCCGCCATTCACTGTTGTCGCATTCGTTCCACCTTTGTGTCTCCCCGCCCCGCTGAACACCAGCGTGCCCTGATTCACCGTCCATCCCGCATTCCCGTTAAAGGCTCCCGTCACCGTCAGCTTGTTCGCCCCCACCTTCGTCACACCGCCCGTACCCGTGATCACCCCCACCGTGATGTCCCCCCCCTGCGCCACCCCGCTCGCCGCATTCACGTAACTCGTCCCAAACGCCGTCGTCGCCCCCATCGTCACCGTCCCGCCTAACGTCACCGCTGCCGCTCCCGAGTTAATCACCGCTCCCTGTGAACTCACTAACCCGTACCCCGCACCCTGG
>JBIIXW010000201.1:0-4072 GCA_044347165.1 Chthoniobacteraceae bacterium | reverse complement strand
GGTTGATCGTCGCAAAGCGATTGAGATGGCGCTGCGAAATGCTCGCCGTGACGACATTGTTTTGATTGCGGGCAAGGGGCATGAGAGCACGCAGGAGGTTGCAGGGCGGCTTACGGATTTCAGTGACGGCGTTGCAGTTCGCACGATTTTGGCAGATCTCGGTGGCGATTTGCGGCGTGGACCTAGAGGGGAGGGTGTGTCTCGATGAGGACTGTTTCGATGGTGGAAGCGGCGGCATGGATGGGCGCGGAGTTGAGAGGTGATGCCCCTGAGTTTGTAGCGGCCGTGTTTAGTGACTCGAGGAACCCGGTGCCGGGCGGCTTGTTTGTTGCCCTGAAGGGTGAGCGATTCGACGGGCATGCCTACGTCGATGAGGTTTTGCATGAGGGTGCAACTGGGGCTGTTGTGTCGAAAGCGTGGGCGTCTGACCTGGAGGCGTGCGTGCCGGCTGGAAAAGCGTTGTTGGTTGTTGACGACCCGTTAGTGGGGTTGCAGCGAATGGCTGCGGCGTACCGGAGAGGGTTTGAAATTCCGGTGATCGGCATCACGGGTTCCAACGGGAAAACGAGCACGAAGGAGTTTGCGGTTGCGGCGCTTGGTGGCGGCGACGTGTTGGGGACCGAGGGTAACCTGAACAACCACATCGGGGTGCCGCTGACGTTGATGCGGCTCGATGCATCGCATCGGGGAGCGGTCGTGGAGATGGGGATGAATCATGCAGGCGAGTTGGCGCCTTTGGTGGAGATGGCCCAGCCTACGTGCGGGATTGTGACGTGTGTGGGCGTAGCGCACATCGAACATTTGGGGAGTCGGGAGGCGATTGCTGCGGAGAAGGTGGTGGTTGCCGAGGGGGTTCCCGTGGGAGGGACGGCGATCCTCAATGCCGAGGATGATTTTTTTGCTTGGATGCGTCATCGATTGGAAGCGACGGGGCGCAAGGTGATTGGCGTGGGAGTGGGCGGTGATGTCGAGTTTGTGGAGTGCGGCGAAACCTCCAATGGATCTCGATTTCGGTTAAAGGCTGGACACCGAGCGGGTGGATGGGAGGTGGATGTGGAGATTCGGGTGCCGGGCCGTCACATGGCTTTGAATGCTGCGCTGGGTTTGACTGGCGCGGTTGTGTGTGGAGCTGTGCCGCAGGAAGCGGCGGTACGGGTTGCTGGAGTGGAGGCAGCGAAAGGAAGGTTGCGTTGTGTAAAAATTGCGGGCGTTGAGGTGTTGGACGATTCGTACAACGCGAACCCTGATTCCATGGTGGCGGCGTTACGCGTGCTTGCGCGTCGGGGACACGGTCGAAAAGTCGCAGCGCTCGGTCGGATGGGGGAGCTAGGCGTGCACGCGCAAGCGGGGCACGTCCGTGTGGGGCGCGAAGCGGGGGAGTGCGGCGTGGCTTGGGTGGTGGCGGTGGGCGGTGAGGAGGCTGGTTGGATTGCATCGGCGGCGAGGGATGCGGGAGTGGCGAGGGTTGATCATTTTCCCAACACAACCATCGCAGCGGATGCGCTGCGAGGGGAACTGCGTCCGGGCGACACGCTCTTGGTGAAGGGTAGTCGCTCGGCGCACATGGAGGCCGTGATTGCGGGTTTTGAGTCATGATGTACTTCCTGCACGAGTTGTCCGACGGCAGCAGCATGGAGTGGATGAAGGCGTTCAACGTTTTTCAGTACATCTCTTTCCGCGCGGTTGCAGCGGCTTTTACGTCGTTTGTTCTTTCGCTCGTTTTGGGGCCCTGGGTGATTCGCAAGCTGATCTCTCTCAAAATCGGGCAACCGGTTCGGACGGCTGAGGAAGTGAACAAGCTGTTCGAGTTGCACGGGAAAAAAGCGGGCACGCCCACGATGGGAGGCGTTTTGATTCATGGCACGGTCATCCTCAGCTCGTTGATTTGGGCGCGTCCCGATAACTCCGCCGTTTGGCTGATTATCGCGGTCATCATCGCCTGCGGGCTGCTCGGGTTTTGGGACGATTATCTCAAGGTTGCGAAAAAGAACGCGGCGGGGATTTCCGAGCGGGCCAAGCTAACGGGACAGGGATTGGTGGCGATTATGGTCACCGCTTACTTTCTCTTGAATCCGGCAACGGAGGTTCAATCGCGCGCCTTGTATGTGCCCTTTCTGAAGGAACCTCTCATTCAAAATATGGGGTGGTTTGCTGCGATTTTCTTCGCGATGGTGATTGTGGGAACGTCTAATGCCGTGAACCTTACGGATGGTCTGGATGGATTAGCTTCGGGCTGCACGGCGACGACAGCGTTTGCCTATGCGGTTTTCACCTATGCGGCGGGCAATGTGAAAATCGCGAGTTATCTGCAGATTCCGTATTTTTCGTTCGTTGGCGAGATCTCGATTATTTGCATGGCGATGGTGGGAGCATCGGTTGGATTCCTTTGGTTTAACGCCCATCCGGCCCGCGTGTTTATGGGGGACACAGGGTCTCTTGCGATTGGAGGGTTTTTGGGTGCTGTGGCGATTTGTTGCAAGCAAGAGTTGTTGCTGGTGTTGGTCGGAGGCGTGTTTGTGGTCGAAGCGACATCGGTCTTAATCCAGAGAACTTGGTTTAAGATTACCAAGCGGATTCACGGTGAAGGGCGTCGTGTTTTCATGATGTCGCCCATTCATCATCACTTCGAACTCAAGGGATGGCCCGAGAACACCGTGATTGTGCGGTTTTGGATTGTCTCCTTTCTCTGCTCGCTCCTTGGTCTCGCGACTTTAAAACTGCGATGAGTTTTGAAACGTCACATCAAAGGGCGGGCGATCGGTTGCCGAAGGGTGGCCGAGTCTTGGTTTTGGGCGCAGGCGAGAGCGGAATCAGCGCGGCCCGGCTTCTGCACAGCGAAGGGCATGACGTAACTCTGGCCGACTTTCAACTCCACCCCGCGCACACAAACGAGGGGCTGCGCGAGATTGCATCGTCTGGGGTCCGAGTGGTGTTCGGAGCGGACTGTATACGAGCCGACGATGTGTCGAGTTTTGCTTACGGAGTTGTGAGTCCGGGCGTGGACTCCACTGTTGGCCCTGTTCGATCGTTAGTTGCGGGAGGGTTAACCTTGGTCAGTGAAATCGAGTTGGCGTGGCTTCGGGCGCAGCGGCCTTGTGTTGCCGTGACGGGGACGAATGGAAAAACCACGACGACGCAGATTATCGAGCTGATGCTGAATGAGTGTGGTAAGCGCACGCGCGCTTCTGGAAATATTGGACCGTCCTTCAGCCGTCAGATTTTTAGCGGGGAGGCTTTGGACTACGACACGTTGGAAGTGTCGTCCTTTCAGTTGGAGACGATTCATCGATTCCATCCGAAGGGCGTGGTTTGGACCAACTTTGCCGAGGATCACCTCGATCGGTATCCAGACATGGGTGCTTATCGAAGAGCGAAACTGCGGATTTTCGAGAATCTGACCGAGGAAGATTTTGCGGTAGTGAATCTTCGGGATGCACTGCCCGAACTACGGTGTGAGAAGATTACGTTCAGTGCGTATGTCGGAGGGGGAGATTTCGACTTGAAGGATGGTGCGATTCGCTATCGCGGAGAAAAACTGCTGGAGGCGTCACGCATTCGACTGAGAGGGGCGCACAACATTGAAAATATGATGGCTGCGCTGGGAGTCGGGTTGGGTTTGGGTTTGGATTTGTCGGCCTGCGCTGAAGCGATTGCTACCTACTGTCCGCAGCCTCATCGATGCGAACTGATTGCGACGGTGAATGACGTGGAATACGTGAATGATTCGAAGGCGACGAATCTTGATTCAGTGGAGAAGGCTCTGCTGTCGGAGGTTCGTCCGGTTGTTTTGATTGCGGGCGGTAAAGACAAGGGGTTTGGGTTTGGTCCGCTTACGGGTTTGGTTGCTGCCCGTTGTCGTGCCGCGGTACTGATTGGGGAGATGGCGGCGCGGATTCGCGACGAGTGGGCACCGAGCGTGGATTGTCACCTTTCAGGATCGTTGCCCGAGGCTGTGTCGCTGGCGTCACGTCTTTCTTCACCGGGGGATGTGGTTCTTCTGAGCCCCGGGACGTCGTCGTTCGACATGTTCAAAAATTACGCACAACGCGGAGAAGTCTTCCGCGAGGAAGTT
>JBIIXW010000014.1:0-40626 GCA_044347165.1 Chthoniobacteraceae bacterium | reverse complement strand
AATCGCGATGTTCGGCCGATTCTCTCGGACAAGTGTTATTATTGCCATGGTCCGGACGAGGAGAAGCGGAAGGGGGAACTACGGTTAGACACTCCGGAGGGAGCGGCGAAGGCGTTTGATCCGATGCATTGGGAGAAGAGCGCGCTGATTGAGCGCATCACGACAACGGATCGGGACGATTTGATGCCGCCGCCGGATTCGAACATTGGGAAGAGTCTTACTCCGAAGGAGGTTGAGACGTTGAAGGCATGGGTTCGGGCGGGGGCAAAGTACGAGAAGCATTGGGCGTTTGTGGCACCGATTCGACCGAAGCTGCCTTTGGGGGTGAATGGGCATCCGGTGGACGTCATGGTTCGTGAGCGTTTGAAAAAAGAGGGCTTGGCGGTTGGCGGGGCGGGAGAGGCGAGGAGAGAGGTTTTGGTGCGGAGACTTCACTTGGACCTGACAGGGTTGCCGCCATCGCCGGCGGAGGTGAGTGCGTTTGTGGAGGATTCGCGGACCGATGCGTATTCTCGTTTGGTTGACCGTGTTTTGGCGTCGTCGCATTACGGAGAGCGCATGGCGTTGCTTTGGATGGACTTGGCGCGGTACGGGGATTCAAGTGTTTATCATGCGGATGGGCCCCGCGAGATGTGGGGTTGGCGGGATTGGGTCATTGACGCGTTTAACCGGAATATGCGGTATGACCGGTTTACGGTGGAGCAGTTGGCGGGGGACCTTTTGCCGGATGCGGGGCTTTCGCAAAGGATTGCGACGGGGTTTAACCGGAATCACGCTACGACGGATGAGGGCGGGGTTATTGCGGAGGAGTTTCGGGTCGATTACGTGGTCGATCGGGTGAAAACGGTTTCGAATGTTTGGCTCGGGTTGAGCTTGGAATGTGCTCAATGCCATGATCATAAGTACGATCCGATTTCGCAGAACGATTACTATCGATTCTACGCGTACTTCAATAATACCAAGGACCCTGGGATGCAGACGCGTAATGGGAACACGGCGCCGCTGGTCGAAATTCCGGATCCGGAGGCGGAGACCAAACGGCGAGTTGCGCGCGAGGCGAGAGAGGCCGCGCAGGGCGCTCTTCAGAAAGCGGTTGTGTCGAAAGAGAAAAATCCGGCGTTCATCAAGTGGCGAGCCGGCGCGCCAGTTGGCGTCGCGTTTCCGTTGGAGGGAATCGTTTTACAGATCCCTTGTCGGGAGGCGGATAAGGCGCAATTAGTGTCTGCACTCGAGGGGTATTTTGGGAACACGCGCGGGGTTGGTTTGGGAACGGTGGACCGGAAATCCGGCGTGCCTGCGCTGTCGTTCAAGGGCAACGCAGGGGCGGTTTTTGAAGAGGGGATACAGCTGGATGGAGCGTCACCCTTCACGTTGGGCGCGTGGGTAAAGTTGTCGGATGAGGGGGCAACGGGCTCCATCCTCACGCGAATGGTGGCTGGGGGGAACTACCGCGGATTTGACGTTGGATTTGAAAAGGGGCGTCCGGGATTGCACCTGGTCCACCAGTGGGCAGGGGATGCGTTGAAAGTCTATGCAAAACAGCCGTTGGCGAAGGGCGAGTGGCACTATGTTTCGGTAAGTTATGATGGTTCGAGGAAGGCGTTGGGAGTGCAGGTTGCTATCGACGGGCGTGTGGTGGAACTGGCTTCTGCGGAGGCAGATTCCTTGAAGGGGAGTGCGGAGACAGATGCTCCGATGGTGCTTGGTGGGAGGCAGGACGGTTCGCGGTTTAAGGGTGAGCTGTCGGACGTGGTGGTGTGGGGCCGGCGATTGGACACGTCGGAACTGGTTCGGGCGATGGATGGCGATTTGGTGGAAGCTTTACGCGCTGTTCCGATGGAGGCGCGAAACGAACTCCAGAATCGTGCGCTCTTGGCTGCGTATGCGTTGGGGGTGGAGCGTACGGACTCTGGGTTGCGTGCGGCTCTGGCGAAGGCGTTGGATCAGGAAAATAAGATGGCGAAGGGGCTTTCGAGTGTGATGGTGATGGAGGATTTGCCCGCGACGCAGATGCGATCCACGTTTGTGTTGAATCGGGGGCAGTACGATGCGCCGATGAAGGACCGCGAGGTGCGTCCGGGTGTGCCTGCGGTGATGCCGCCGCTCGCCGAGGGTGCGCCGGAGAACCGGTTGGGAATGGCGCAGTGGTTGGTGTCTCGAGAACACCCGTTAACGGCGCGGGTCACGGTGAACCGGATTTGGCAGATGCTTTTTGGCGAGGGACTTGTGCGGACGAGTGAAGACTTTGGACTGCAGGGAGAGATGCCGTCTCATCCGGAGTTGCTGGATTGGTTGGCGGTGGAGTTTATGGAGAGTGGGTGGGATGTGAAGGGGCTGATTCGGACGTTGGTGATGAGTGCGACGTATCGACAAGATTCCGCGCTGACGAAGGAGTTGCGGGAGCGAGATCCTGAGAATCGGTTGCTTGCGCGAGGGCCGCGTTTTCGACTGCAGGGTGAGTTTATCCGCGACGGTGCGTTGCTGGTGGCGGGGTTGCTGAATCCGAAAATCGGCGGGCCCAGTGTGAAGCCGTACCAACCCAAGGGGGTGTGGGAGGAGGTGGCGCTGGACACGAACCTTTCGAGGTTTGTGCCTGACAGCGGCGACAAGCTTTACCGGCGATCCATGTACACCTACTGGAAACGCTCGTCGCCGCATCCTGCTTTGGTGACGTTTGATGCGACGACTCGTGAGAAGTGCACGGGGAGACGCTCTCGAACGAACACGCCGTTGCAGGCGCTGGTGACGTTGAATGACCCTCAGTTTGTGGAGGCAGCGCGGGGTCTGGCACAACGCGTTTTGATGGAGTCGAAACCGTCAGGCGCCGAGCGTGTGGCTACGATGGTAAGGATGGTGTTTGGGCGTAGAGCAACAGAGCGCGAGGTGTCCTTGTTGTCTGCTTTGGCACAGCGAGCGAAGGAGGGGTTTACTGAGAGCTCTGAAAGTGCGGCAAAGCTTTTGGCAGTGGGAGAAAGTCCACGCGCAAAAAGCATTTCGGTTGAGGAGCATGCGGCATGGACGGTGGTAGCGAATGCGGTGCTCAACCTCGACGAGTTTCTGGTGAAGCAGTGATGGTTGGTTGGGAGATGATTTTTGAAAAAGGAGATTTGTATGCTTGAAAGACGCGCATTCATTACACGCTCGGCAACGGCGCTAGGGGCTGCCTCGCTATCGGGATTGGTTAACCCAGCTTTGTTTGGTTCATCGTTGGGTGAGGGACCGCAGGGAACGCATTTTCGTCCGAAGGCAAAGAGGATGATTTACCTGTTTTTGGCCGGTGGTCCGTCGCACATCGACATGTTTGATTACAAGCCGGAGATGAAGAAGTTGCATGGGATGGAGCTTCCGGAATCGATTCGGAATGGGCAACGGATCACGGGGATGACGAGCGGCCAAAAATCCTTCCCGTGCGTGGCGCCGATGTTTGAGTTCAAGCGGTTTGGGCAATCCGGTCGCTGGGTAAACGCGGAGATTTTGCCGCACACGGCGTCGATGATTGACGAGGTGGCGTTGATTAAGTCGGTGAATACGGAGGCGATTAACCACGATCCCGCGATCACTTACATTGCGACGGGAGCGCAGCAGCCGGGGCGGCCGAGCATGGGTTCTTGGTTGAGTTACGGGCTGGGTTCGGAGAATAAAAACATGCCTGCGTATGTGGTGATGATTTCGCAGGGTCGCGGCCAGAAGCAGGCTCTGTACTCGCGGCTGTGGGGCAGCGGATTTTTGCCGTCGCGGCATCAGGGGGTTCAGTTCCGAAGCTCTGGGGATCCGGTGTTGTATCTGTCGAATCCCGATGGATTAGATCGTGGGATGCGGAGGGCGCAGCTGGATGTGGTGGGCGCGCTCAATGGCGCGTCGGCGGAGTTGTCAGGAGATCCAGAGACGCTGGCGCGGATTGCTCAATACGAGATGGCGTTTCGGATGCAGACGGCTGTTCCTGAGGTGGTGGATCTGTCTCAGGAGCCCGAGTCGGTTTTGTCTCTGTATGGACCTGATGTGAGGAAGCCGGGGAGTTTTGCGTACAA
Organism: Chthoniobacteraceae bacterium; assembly: GCA_044347165.1. Classification (GTDB taxonomy): domain Bacteria; phylum Verrucomicrobiota; class Verrucomicrobiia; order Chthoniobacterales; family Chthoniobacteraceae; genus JBEEPE01. Next base: position 36,598 of record JBIIXW010000014.1, on the reverse strand, counting down.
CTGTTTGTTGGCAAGGCGGATGGTTGAGAAGGGGGTGCGTTTCGTCCAGTTGTTCCATCAGGGCTGGGACCAGCACGGGACGTTACCAAAGAATCTGAGGTTGCAGTGTGAGGACATTGATCAGCCGGGGGCTGGCTTGTTGAAAGACCTGAAACAGCGCGGGATGCTTGATGATACGGTGGTGGTTTGCGGGGGCGAGTTTGGGCGGACGATTTACAGTCAGGGATCGTTGAGTGCGGATAATCACGGACGGGATCATCACGGTCGTTGCTTTACGACTTGGATGGCGGGCGGGGGTATTAAGCCAGGGGTGGAGTACGGACGGACAGATGATTTCTCGTACAACATTGTTGAGAACCCGGTGCACATCCGTGATTTGAATGCGACGTTGTTGCACTGCATGGGGATTGATCATCGACGTTTAACCTTCCGCTATCAGGGGTTGGATTTTCGACTGACGGGAGTGGAGGAGGCGAGGGTCGTCCGCGAACTGCTGACCTGATCTCTCTGAGAGAGGAGTTCTCCGAGGGGTTGGATGAGCGCTGGTGGGGATGACAGCAGGGATTTGGACGGTATTCTCCGCCAATGACATTGGGAGTCACTGGAGCATCGGGGTTTATTGGTCGTCGTGTGATTGAGTTCGCGTTACGGCGTGGATACGAGGTGGTTGCGTACACGAGAGTTCCTGCCAGATTGAAAATCCCGGGGTGCGAAGTGCGCGGTTTCAGCGTGGATGCGGTCCCGGATGTGACGGGTGTTGATGCGATGGTGCATCTTGCGGGGGAGAGTGTCGTGGGGCTGTGGACGGCAGGGAAGAAGCGGAGGATTGTGGAAAGTCGGGTTCTTGGGACACGGCGTGTGGTGGAGGCAATCATGGGTTCGAAGCGGCCGCCTGAGGTGCTGGTGAGTGGTTCGGCGATTGGATTTTATGGAAATCGTGGAGAGGAGGAGTTGATGGAGGGGGCGTCGGTGGGGACGGGTTTTTTGGCGGAGTCGTGTGTGGCGTGGGAGGCGGAGGTCGGGCCGTTGGAGCGGATGTGTCGTGTGGTGAGATTGCGGACAGGGATCGTATTGGGGCAGGGCGGCGGGGCGCTGCGCGCGATGCGGTGGCCATTCCGGTTGGGGGGGGGCGCGATTCTGGGTGACGGGCGGCAGTGGGTTTCGTGGATTCATTTGGACGATATCGCGCGGATGTTTCTCTTTTGTGTGGAGGATCTTGAGGTGAGGGGAGCGGTGAACGGAACGGCTCCATGGCCTCGTCGGAATGCGGATTATTCGCACGCGATTGCGGCGGCGTTGGGTGCGCCCTTGTTTCTGAGGGTGCCAGCGGCGGTGGTGCGGTTGGCTGGGGAGTTTTCCGAGGAGCTCTTGGATAGCAAGAAGGTGCTTCCGGGTGTGGCTGGAGCGCGCGGGTTTCGGTGGGAGTATCCGGAACTCGAATCGGCGTTGAAGGTGGAGTGTGGCGGCTAGTTGGTGCGACTGGACTGACAGCGACGAGGATCTGCGCTAACGTCGCAGTTATGAAGGCACTGAATCTTTCTTTGGCGAGTCTATTGGCGTTCGGTGGATGCTTGGCGTTCCCGATTTTTTCTGTTGCAGGTGCGGATGATGTGAGGGCAGAGAAGCCTGCTTACCCGCTCACGACGTGTGTGGTTTCGGGGGAGAAGCTAGGGTCAATGGGTAAGTCCTACGTTCACGAGCACAAGGGCAAGGAAGTGCAGTTTTGTTGCAAGAGCTGTTTGAAGTCGTTCGACAAGGATCCCGCGAAGTATCTGGCCAAGATTGAGAAGGCAGCGAAGAAGTAAAAGCCGCCCGGATTCGGTGATTGGGGGATGACGCTTTGGAGCGTGAGAAGTGGGAGCTAGGTCCGTGTGATGGTCGCTTCCCTTCCGTCAACCGCGGGCGGCAGCTAGAAGGCTTTCAACATCGTTGGCGGTAGTGCTCCAAGAGCACATGAAGCGGGCTCCGCCTCCGATGAAGACGTAGTACTTCCAGCCAGCGGCTTGGATGCGGGTGTGGACTTCTGGGGAGAGGGCCGCAAAAACGCCATTGGCTTCGACGGGGTAAAGGATGTTCACACCCGGGATTGCGGCGAGACCATCGGCGAGGCGGCGCGCGAACTGATTGGCGGAGTTCGCGAGCCGGAGCCAGGTTCCGTCTTTGAGAACGGCTCGCCAAGGCGCTGAGAGAAAACGCATTTTTGAGGCGAGTTGGCCAGCTTGCTTGCAGCGGTAGGCGAACTCCTCGCCCAGTGCGCGGTCGAAGAATACGACGGCTTCTCCGCAGGGCATACCGAGCTTGGTGCCGCCGAAGGAAAGTACGTCAACGCCCGCTTTCCAGGTGAGTTCAGCGGGTTTCACTCCGAGAGAGGCAATCGCGTTCGCGAAGCGGGCACCGTCCATATGGAACTTGAGTCCGATGCGTTTGCAGACGTCGCCGAGTTGTCGAATTTCGGTTGGGGTGTAGACCGTACCGAGTTCGGTGGGACAGCTGAGGGTGAGTGCTTTGGGCTTGGGGAAATGGATGTCGCGCCGCTTCGTTGCTATTTTCTCAACGGCATCGGGATCAAGTTTACCGAGGGGGCCTGGCGCGGTGAGGAGTTTGGTGCCGTTGGAGAAGAACTCTGGCGCGCCGCATTCATCGGTTTCGACGTGTGAGGTTTCGTGGGTGATGACGCTGTGGTAGGACTGGCACAAGCTCGCGAGGGAGAGGGAGTTGGCAGCGGTTCCGTTAAAAACGAAGTAAACGTCGCAGTTGGTTTCGAAAAGTTCGCGGAACGCATCGGCTGCGTCAGCCGTGAACGGGTCGTCGCCGTAGGATGGAACGCGGCCCGCGTTCGCGGCGATGATCGCCTCGAGGACTTCGGGGCAGGCTCCGGAGGTGTTGTCGCTTGCGAACGTGTAGTTGAGGGGGCTGCTGCTCATTCAGCTAGTGTCGGACGAGAGTGGGTGGCGGGTAAACAGCGAAGGCTGTCATCTGCTTGAGGAGGTGACTTCACGAAAAAGGCGCGGCCGAGTCGCCGCGCCAGAGAGGGAAGACCGCCGGAGATCTCCGGCATGGTCGAGTCCGCTTTGATTTCGATTTACGCGAACAGTTTTGAGACCGGCTTCGCCTTGACGAGTTCGCGGGGTTGGTTGAGGTGGTTGTAAACCACGGTTTCGGGTTCGATACCGACCGCGTTGTACATGGTTGCGAGAAGCTCGGTGGGGTGGACCGGATCTTCCGCCGGGCTGCTCCCCGTTTTGTCGCTCGATCCCAGCACGAAGCCGCGCTTAGTTCCCGCACCGGCCACGATGGAGGTGTAGCAGTAAGGCCAGTGGTCGCGACCGTCGGCACTGTTCCCGTTTCCGGAGGTGCTGACGCCTTTTTGCGGGGCGCGGCCGAATTCGCCGACGACCACCACGAGTGTTTCGTCGAGCAATCCGCGCGAATCCATATCCGCAAAGAAGGCGGACAGGCCGTTGTCGAGCATGGGAGCAGAGTTGTTTTTCATCCGGTCGGTGAGGCCGACATGATGATCCCACGAGTGTTTGTCGGAGTTGGCGACTTTGGGCCAGATGACCTCAACGACCCGCGTGCCGGCTTCGATGAGGCGGCGGGCGAGGAGGCAGCTCTGGCCGAACGTGTTGCGTCCATAGCGATCCCGCATTGCATCGGTTTCTTGGTTAAGGTCGAAGGCATTCCGCGCGCGACCGGAAACGATGAGGTTCAGGGCTTTTTGATAGTAGTCGTCGAGGTTGAACTTTTCGACGGCTTTCTCGACTTCCGGCATCGCCTTTTCGATGGCGCTGCGGAGGTCCGCGCGGCGCTGGAGACGGAGGCCGAAGACTTCGGGCGGGAGTTTGAGATCTTCGATCTGGATTCGGTCCATTTTACCCATGTCGAGATCATCGCCCGGAGGGTAAAGGGTGTAGGGATCGAACGCTTTTCCGAGAAAGCCTGCAGTGCCGCCTTTTCCCACGACATTGGACTCTTGGAGCGGGCGGGGGAGCATGACGAACGGGAGCATGGGTTGCTCCGACGGCTTGAGGCGCACGATGTTTGCGCCGAAGTTGGGGAAGTCTTTCGGGTCTGGGGGCTCGAGTTGTCCGGATGGGCTCACCTTGTCGGTGGTGTATCCGGTCATGATTTGGTAGATGGCGGCGGTGTGGTTGAAGAGCCCGTTCGGCGTGTAGCTCATTGAACGGATCATGGAGAACTTGTCGTTCACCTTGGCGAGGTTCGGGAGAACCTCCGTGTAGTTGATTCCGGGGATTTTGGTCGGGATGTTTTTGAATGCGCTCCGGATGTTATCGGGGACGTTTTCTTTTGGATCCCAGAGGTCGAGGTGGCTTGGTCCACCTTGGAGGTAAATCATGACGACGCTCTTGGCCTTGTTCCATCCTGCGCCGCCCGCTTTGTTGGATTCGGCGTGGGCTTCATTGCGAAGCATGGACGCTAGCGAAAGGCCGAGGAGGCCCGTGGAACCGACGCGCACGAGGTCGCGTCGCGTCACTTTCATGTTGGGATCGCAGAGATCGCTGTTGAGACCGCCAGGGATGTGAATCATAGGAGGGGTTTAGTTGGGTTCTTGATAGCAGTTGATGGGCCGCGTGAGTTTTTGTGGTTCAACGGATTATTTCGGTGAAGACGATGGAAGGAATCATCGATTGAAGAGGAATGCTGAGCTGTTGATGAGTGCCCAAGTCAGGTCTTGCATCGCGGTTAGCCTCCGATTGTTTACCTGCTTTGTGCTGGACTCTGCATCGATACGGGCCTGAACCAGTTGAGCGTCCAAGCGGATGGGTTCACTGGCTTTGGCGTAGGCTGCCTTGAGCGACTCGTGTTTTGGGTCTGCTGGGAGCGCCAGTTTCGCTTCCGCTACCGCCCGTGCCCGAATCCAGTACTCGTCGTCGAGCATGCGGTAGGTCGTAGCGAGTTGCTTTTTGTCATCGGCAGTCTTCGTCTTATCGTCTTTTGCGAGCAGTGCCTGCAAGTCGGAAGCGATGCCGGCTTGGAGCGGGTTGGCGGCCGTGGTGGACCAAACACGGAACCGTGCAATCAAGGCTCCGTCGGCGACGCCACGCTGGACGATTTTGAGTTTGAGTCGGGATCCAGCTGCCTCGGTTGGCTGTGGGAGTTTAAGCATCACGAGGCGGCGGACTCCGTTGCCACCGGCCAGGCTCCATCCGTTCTTCGGATCGGCTTTCCCGTCGATGAGTTGGGCAACGGGGTTCTCCTTCGTTTCGAAGGAGGCCGCGGCGGCGGCGAACTTGATGGCGGCGTCCGGTTTTCCTTTGGGTGCGAGGGTCGCGGAGATTTCGTTGATGAAAACCGTGCCGGCGTCGCCGCGACCGGGACCGAAGCCCGGCAGACTCGAGTCGGGTAAGAGCTCGAGGAGGACGCCTGTGGTGCCGGCTTTGGCGAGGTCGAGTTCGACCGTGTAATCCGCTTTGCGGTTTTGTCCGGTTGAAACGACGAGTCCTTGTTTGTCCACGGTGAGGCGAACGCCATCGGTTGCGTTGGCGACAGGCGTCGTGCGATCCCAGAGGGTTTCGTGCTTTATTGAGGCTTGCAGGGAACTCCAACCGGTCATGCGCAGGGAAAAGTCTTTTTCGTATGCAGCAGCGGCCGCCTCGGCTTGGGCGATTCGTTCTTTGCGGACGCGCTCGCGCTCGTCGCGGTAGAACTTGGTTTCAGCTTCGTAGGCGTCGAGCGGCGGTTTGGTTTTGTCCATCTCCGCTTTCCGCGCGGCTTCTGCGGCGGCGATGGCCGGAGCGTGTTTCTTTTCGAGTTCGTCGCGTTGTTTGACCACTTTCTGGTGGTCGTCATTGATGCGGCCGAGGTTCTTGAGGGTGGCGTCGATTTCGGGTTCCGTGGGTTTCCGTGCGAGGACGCGGATGAACAGTTCTTCGATGGCTTTCCGGTCGTCGGGTTGCGTTGAGACCAGTTTTGCAATCGCATTTTCGGGCGATTGGATTGCCTGGCTGATGGCTTGTCCGCTGAGGAGTGCCATGACTGAGCCGAGACGGATGTCGTTGCTTCGTTCGCATTCGCAAGCACTTTCGCGAGCGGGGCGTCCGAGCGTGCCGAGCAATCCGCCTGGCAGGTCGCTGCCGAGATCGAACAGGGATGCAGCGCGAGCGCCTTTTGCTGCGCCGGGGAAGGCGGAAGCTGAACCGGTTACGGTGTGAACGGCGTCAACGAGCGTCTCTGCGCTCAGACGACGGGCGAGGGCGTGGGAGTAGTTGGTTTTGTCGTCTTCATTCCAGCGGTTGGTTTTGATGGATAGCTGGTAGGTTCTCGATTTGCAGACGAGTTGAATGATGTGGCGGGTGTTGAAGCCGCTCTGGACGAACTCTTTGGTGAGGTATTCGAGGAGTTCCGGGTTTGTGGGCGGATTTCCCGCGCGAATGTCATCGATGGGTTCGATTATGCCAACGCCGAGCAGGTAGCCCCAGAGGCGGTTGACGTAACTGGACGCGAAGAAGCGGTTGTCTGGAGCCGTCATCCATGATGCAAGGGCTTCGCGCCGTGAGGCTTTCTCCTGAACCTCGAGTTTCGCGGGGAAGGGGAACTCGGGTGGGGTGACTTTTCCGGTGCGGTCGTGCTTGATCTCGCCGCCGGGTGCGTCTGCGACAATTTCGTAGAGGGGTTTGGCGCCTTCGACCGCGGTCCCGCCGATGCGCTGATCTCCTGACGAGGGGTCTGCTTTCAGTTGGAACTGCGCGAAGTAGGCCGCGGTGTGGTAGTACTGATCCTGCGTCCAGCGCTCGAAGGGGTGGTCGTGGCATTTGTTGCAGTTAAAGCGAGTTGCGAGAAAGAGGTGCGTGGTGTTTTCCATGGCCTCTGCTGGGGTGCGCAGAATCTTCCAGTAACTCGCAGCCGGGTTGTCCTTGTTGGAACCAGAGGCGGTCAGGATTTTGGAGACGAAGCGGTCGTACGGCGTGTTGTCTGCGATTTCCTGACGAATCCAGTTTCGGAAAGATTCGGCTCCTTTGCCGCCGAGGAACTTCGCGTTCACTTGCAGTAAGTCCGCCCATTTGTTGGTCCAGTATTCGACGAAGTCGGGCGTTCCGATGAGGGAATCGATGGCGGCAGCGCGTTTGGTTCGCGTGTCGCGTGTGTCGGACAAGAAAGCGCGGACGGCATTTGCCGACGGGGGAAGGCCGGTCAGGTCGAGGTGGGCGCGGCGGAGAAACTCAGCATCCGAAGCGATGCCGGAGGGTTCGATGCGCATCCGCTTCCATTTGGCTGCGACGAGTTCGTCGACACGGCCCCAGGATTCGGGTTCTTGCCATTGGAAACCGTCGCGGTTGCCCATGACGGTCAGGGTCGTCGCGGCGTAGTTCCCTTCGTACCGCGCGAGGACGGGGGCTTCGCCTCGGCGAAGCGTGGTGATGAGGCCGGATTGGTCGGCGGTTGCGACGTCGCCGTTCCCGCTTTCGATGAAGGATTCTGCGGTGACGTCGCGCGACGAGTTGTCTGCGAAGTTTGCGATGATGCGGAACTGCTGGCGCGCGCCTGGCAACTGCGTGACGGGGTTCTCCGGATGAAGGCTGATGGAGACCACTTTTGCGGAGGCGGCGTTGAGTGTTGCTCCGCCGGCAATCCATTCACGCAGGATGCCGTAGTAGTGAGTGTCGGATTCGGTGCGGCGTCCGCCTTCATGCGGCACTTCTGCAATGGTTTTGAGAAGCATCAAGCTGTCGTCCGGTGAGGCAATGGTTACGCGCCGTGAGGCCATGTCATCCGTCAGCGTGCGGAGATCATACTCGGGGTCGTATCCGCGAAGGGAGAGTTTGAAGCCGCCTTTGCCTTCCTTGGAGCCGTGGCATGTACCCTGGTTGCAGCCGAGCTTGGTTAGCACGGGGTTGACGTCGCGGATGAAGTCCGCGCTGTAGGCGTGTTTGGTTCCAGCGACCTCGAGAGGCAGTTCCGCACGGGTCCCGTCGATGGTGATTTCGATGGAGGATTTCCCGTCGGCCAATGGCTCGATTCGGCCACGGGGCGTAATTTGCGCGATGGGCGCACGGGCGGTGAACTTCGCTGAACGGGTAACGTCGATGCGGTCTCCGTTTTCGAGCGTGGCGGTAACCACTGTTTGCACGTAGCCCGCTTTGCCTTGGATGACGGCGCTGGATGGGCTGACCGCGAGGGATTTGATTTTGGAAGCGGGTCGAGGTTCGGCGTCTTGCTTCGCGTCGTCCTGACGTGCGGGGGCGGATTTCTTTGGCGAAAGCGGCACGGAGGCGGTTTTAGAAACAGGTGCGGCGGGAAACTCGCGTTTCACTTTCCCCTCTTGATCGAGGATCCGAATGAGTCCGTCGGAACCGGCGGCTGCGGTGAGGGAGCCGTCTTGATTGATGCTTACGGCGTAGACCGTGGATTGAGGGAGATCGAGGCGCGCGACTGGTTTGACGAACTGCTCGTTGTACTCGTTGAGTTTCTTGTTTTCCTCGCCGTTCCGTTGTCCGGGATCTTTGGCTCGAATGGCTTTAATATCGGCCGGTTGATCGTTTTCCGAGGACAGCGAGTAGATGGCGACGGCGCCTGAGCCGTTCAGGGCGCTGCCTGCGACGAAACGCTTTCCGTTGCCGGAGACGCGAACGGCAAAGATTCGGCCGGGCAGTTCGGTGTGTTTGCGGATGAGGTTGGCGTTGTCGCCGATTTTCCGTGCGGACGTCCGGAAAATCTGGAAGAGCTGGGGCGCGCCGTCGGATCCACCCACGACGACGGTGTTATCGACCGGGTGCTTGTCCACGGAGTTGATGCCCCCGCGGAGGGCGCCGGGGGTGATGGATGTGAGGTTGTCGATGAAGCGTTGGGACTCGAGCTCGCTGAGTTTGGCTGTCATGTCGCGACCAACAGAAATAACGTGATCACCTGCTGCATTGAATGTGGTCTCAAGCACCCAGTCGTTGTGGGACCCCATTTGGAGGAGCTGTTTGCCGTTTGACGCGTCGATGGCGCGGACGGTGTTGTCTGGGCAGCCGAAGGCGAGTTTGGTGCCGTCGGGAGACCAGCTGACGCCGTAGAGGGTGTCCCATCCGACGGGTGTCGAAAGTTTTAACTCTTTCGAAGCAACGTCCCAGACTTGGATTTCTCCGAGTCGGCCCGGATCGCCTGCTGCGGCAGCCAGTCGTTTTCCATCGGGAGAAAAGCGGACGGACTGGACGCGCTCAGACATTCCGACGAGGCGTGCGGCGAGGCCGGAGCCGTCGGTTTTGTGAAGGAGAATTTCATGGAAGCCTGCGACTGCGACGAGAGTGCCGTCGGGGCTGATGTCGACCGAGGCGATGACTGGGAGGCGTGAGTAGGTGGGAGGGTTGGTCGCGTCGAAGTGTTTTTTGGCATCGGCGGGGGTGTCGTCTTTGGCGCCTTCAGCAATCCAGCGTCGAACGAGAGCGATTTCGAGTTCGTGGAGCGGAGGCTTGTTTTTGGGCATCTCGGCCTGTCCGTCCTTAGGCGTGATTTGGTCGAGGACCGAGCCTTTGGCCGGATCGCCGGGCACGATGGCCACCCCATCCTTCTCTCCGCCTGCGAGCAGTTTTTTGAAGTCGGTCATCACGTAACCGCCACGCGCTTTGGCGGGTTGGTGACATCCTTGGCAGTTGGCTTGGAAGATGGGCCGGATGTCTTTGTAGTAACTGACAGCTTTTGACGAGGCGTCAGCGGCAAGCAGGCTGTTTGCGAGGAGTGAAGAGACAGCGGATACGAGGAGAAAGCTTGGTTTCATGGCGGGGGAGAACGTGTGTCCTTTTCGTTAACTGTTGGAACGGGATTTTAGCACCAATCTTAGCGGGAAACGTGCTGGCGGCAGCGGGGCCAGTACGGGTCAGCGTTGCCATCCTTCGACTTTGAAGACGCCGGAGTGAATGAGGCGTGGAGGGATGCCTGATTCTGGGGCGAACCAGAGTTCAATGCGGGCGGCGTAAAACTGGTTCCAGTTACCCTCTATAATCTTGAACTCGGCCTCGGAGTTGAACTGTTCGTTGGGATTGTTCGAGTGCAGTGCGGGATGTCGCGTTTTCGAGCTGATGCGGCGGGTTGGGTCGGGAGAATCTTCCGAGAGAGGGGTGTTAGTGATAAGTTCGAAGGCGCGCAGGAAGAGGAAGCCGGGTTCGCGCGGATTGGCGTGGATATCCGCCTTGTACATCCCCCCTTGGAAACTTTTTCTCAGCGTGAAGCAGGGGCCGGTGGCTGGCGGAAGAACGGCGTTGGAATCGGCGGGTTCTTGAATGGGAGTGCCGGTGGCTGCGGCCTGTTCTAACGATTTCGGGAATGGGTGGGGCGGACGTCGGTCGTGGTGAGTCACGGCTGCGGCGAGGGCAGCCATACCCAGAGATGTGCCGAAGGCGAGTGAGATAGCGCGGATGGCCGCTTCCCTCCACGCGCGCCGGGCGAGGCTGAGGACCGGCAGGGTCCATGGGCCGACAATCGCGCAGACGATTATCCACCACGGAAAATGGTTGAGGAGGCCGTTCAGCGTGAAGTCGGCCACGATGAGGATGCCGATGACGCATGCCATGAGGAGGCCAGGTCCCCACCAACGGTTCAGGGGCGAAGGAGTGAGTGGGGATGCGAGGGAACTCATCGTTGGGGGAAGTATCGAGTGGAGTTTGTCGGGCAGAGACTCAGTCGCTCAGTTTGGGCGGGTTGGTGTTCTGGGAACTACTGGCGTTTTTTGCGGTCCCAATTGATGCGATGCGTCTTCACCTCAGTTCCTTTTGCGGTACTGAAGTCTTTTTCTTGGTTGTAGATCTGGCAATCGGTCGCCGAGTGGCTTTTTCCGGAGAAATGGAACGCAGCGCCCGCATTGTCGTGGAGAATACAGTTCTCGTAGGCGGTGACGCACTGATTGACATCTGCCACACCCCCAGAGGCGGATCCGTTCCACGCGATCTCGGCTCGGCGCACTTTCATTTCCACTTCGTCATGGGCACTAATGCCCTCGTCGCCATTACTGAAGGCTTTCACGTCTTCGAGTTGAATGCCGACCCATTTGCCGTGGATGTTAAACCCGTCGTTGGACGCATATTTTGCAGTCATGTTGCGAACAATGATGTGGGAACAGGCGATCGTGACGGCGCTGGTGCCTTCCTTGGGAGGCAAAATGATCCGAGACTTTCTCGGAGTTTTTCCGGACGGCCAGCGGAAGTAGAGCGCTCCCTCTTCCGTGAAGCCGGCCTGTCCAGGTTTCAGCTTGGCGGGTGCGACGTAGCACCGTGATTTTCGGTCCGGCTGTTTGGATTCGGCCTCGAGGTCGCGCGGCACGGTGACCGGTTGTTCATCGATGAATATGGCGGCGTATTGGCCCGCCATGATGGGTGCGTTCGGGGGCGGGAGTTTGGGGAGGGTCCAGATGTCTCCGCTGGTTTGCCAATGGCTGTCGGTGATGTCCGTGCCGAGGTCGATGATCATTCCGTTACCCTCAAAAACCGCGGGTTTTTCTGCAGTTCCGCCTTGGTTGAGGACGAGGGGCTTTGTTCGAAGTTCGGCCGATGAAACACCGCGCCCGAAGGCGATGGCGAGGAGGAAGCTGACCGTTCTGAAAAGGCGAGGGTTGATGAAACGCATGGCGTTGACCGCGTGTAGTGAGCGGTTGGCGTGCCGTTGACGAGGCTGGAGACTTTCGTTCGGAGGCCGTCGGAATGGGCGGTAAAACCTTCGGTTGCGGAGGCGATTGCTCGACAAATCAGCTGCAACTGTTTGTTTTTTTCACGTCTTACGAGAGCTAGTGGAGTCGTTTTTTGTCGATTATTCTCTCTCCCAAGCGTTTACCACCTAAGCATCAGATTCATGAGCGCATCCCTTTCTGTTTCGGACCCTGAACGCACGATTGAGTTTGAGTTTGTCCGCGCGACGGAGAACGCGGCGTTGAATAGCCTCGCTTGGTTAGGGCGAGGCGAGAAGGAGAAGGCGGATGCTGCGGCGTGTGATGCGATTTATGGGGTCTTTGATTTGGTAGATGTCTGCGGGGAAGTCGTGATTGGGGAGGGGATTAAAGACAATGCGCCGGGGATTTTTTTGGGGGAGCATTTGGGGACATGGCGTCCAGGGGCGCCTCGGTTTGACATTGCCTTGGACCCGATTGACGGGACATCGAACATTGCGGCGGGGTTGCCCAACAGCATTTCGGTCATGGCGGCGAGTCAACGTCCGGAGGGGGCTGCGCATTCCATGGTGAACTTGCCGGCGTTTTATTCGGAGAAGCTGGCGTTTGGTCCGGAGGTGGTGGCGGCGATTGAGGCGGGGATGGATCCTCTCGATTTGGATGCTCCGTTGGAGCGGACGTTGGGGTTGGTGGCGAAGGCGTTGGGTAAGCGGGTGCCGGAGTTGGTGGTGATGACCATGAATCGTTCGCGTCATGCGAGGATCATTGAGGAGGTTCGGCGCTGTGGTGCGGCGTTGCGTCTGATTACGGATGGAGACATCACAGCGGCGGTGTCGCCTTCCTTGGTGGATTCTGGGGTTGATTTGTATTACGGGATTGGAGGATCGCCGGAGGGGATTTTGACGGCTGCGGCGTTGAAAGCTTTGGGCGGGGAGATGTTGCTGCGGATGTGGCCGAAGGATGATGCGGAGCGGCTCGGCGTGGAGGCGGAGGTTGGGGTGGAGGCGACCCGCAAAGTGTATGGCTGCGATGAGTTGGTGATCGGGGAGAGCGCGATGTTTTGCGCGACGGGGATCAGTGACAGTTCGCTATTGCCCGGGGTGAAGGTTCGGGGAAAGAAGGCCACTACGACGTCGATTTTGATGCGGGCGAAGAGCCGCACGGTGCGCTACATCCGCGCGATTCATGATTTGGAGCACAAGACGATTCACCTCCGTAGTCAGCGGAGTGAAAAGAAACTGTGATGCATCGGTGAGTCAGGGGGCATAGACCCCGGGGGCGTCTGCGGTGCTTTGCTTGTGGGTGGAGTGGCCGGAGCAGAGGTTGGCGAGGGCCCAATTCGGCGGTTCTGGAGGATGAGTAGTGGGGGTGGATTGTTCGAGTCACGGCTTGGGGCTGCGGTGGGGAATTAGGTTGGTGCTTGTAGGGGCGGGGCGTTTGATTGGAGGCGTTTTTGTATGAAACGACTTCTCTCCCCTTTGATTTTTCTGCTTTGTGTTTTTGCTGCGTCGGCGGCGCCGACGGAGAAGCCCAACATTGTCGTGTTTTTGGCGGATGATCTTGGGATTAACGATCTCGGTTGCTACGGGCGCGCGGAGCATCGGACTCCGAACTTGGATCGCCTTTCTGATGAGGGGAAGCGGTTCACCTGTGCGTATGCGCCGGCGGCTGTTTGTTCTCCCACGCGGGCTGCATTAATGACGGGTCAACATCCTGCGAGGTTGCAGATTACAAGTTTTCTTCCGGGGCGTCCGGATTGGCCGGGGCATCGACTTCTGCAACCGGCATTGCCGGCGGGTTTGAATGCGGATGCGGAGACGATTGCGGAGAAACTCAAGAAGGTGGGTTATGTGACAGGGTGTGTTGGGAAATGGCATTTGGGTGCGCGGCCACCTATGGACCCGAGTTCGAGGGGGTTTGACTACGTTTTTGCGGGTAAACCCAATACACAACCGAGCGAGGTTGAGGGGGGGAAAGGTGAGTTTGGGCAAGCGGCCAAGGCGATTGAGTTTTTGCAGAAAAATGCAGCGAATCCGTTTTTCCTCTACATGGCTCTCGATAATCCGCACGTGCCGCTGAACGCGCATCCGGAACGGGTTGCGGCGAACGCCAACGCGTTCAATCCGGTGTACGCGGCCATGATTGAGACGCTGGATGTTGCGGTTGGGAGGGTTCTCGAACAGATCGATTCATTGGGTCTTCGTGAGAAAACCATGGTGGTATTTTGTTCGGACAACGGAGGGCTTCATGTGCTGGAGTTACCTGCGACGGCAACGACTCCAGCAACGCACAACACACCGTTTCGGGCCGGCAAGGGCTTCCTGTATGAGGGCGGCCTTCGGGAACCGTTGCTGGTAAGGTGGCCGGGCAAGATTGCTCCCGGGTTGGTGCAGGATCCGGTCGTACTCGCCGATTTGGTTCCAACATTTTTGGAGATTGCGGGTGCGGCGCCAAGTGAGCCGAGTGATTACCGCAGTATTGGACCTGTGCTTTTTGGCCGTGGTGCCCTCGACGCGCGCCCTTTGTTTTGGCACATGCCGAACTACACGAATCAGGGGGGACTCCCGTCTGGTGCGGTTCGTGAGGGAGATTGGAAACTAATTGAGCACTACGAGGACGGGCGTTTGGAACTGTTTAACGTGGAGTCGGATCCTTCCGAGCAGAGAGACGTTGCAGCGTCTGATCCGGCGAAGGTGGCGGCGATGCGCGGCAAGCTGGAGGCATGGCGTCGGAGCGTGAGCGCATCAATGCCTCAGGGGAATCCGTCTTATCAGCCCCGGCTTTGGGATGCATGTTACGGCGGGCTGGATGCCTCGGTGGTGGAGCGCCGTTCGACGGCCCTGGAGATGTCTCGTTCGATGTCTGCCTGGCGTGAGGCGATGGATGGTGCGAGTCCGAAGCGTCTTGCTTCTCTCGTGGATGCGTCCGCGCCTGCTGGGCTTGTGATGCTGGAGGCAAAGCATGCGCGAGTGGTGGGGGAGAAGCTCCGGTACGAAGACCTTCCACAGAAAGACACGTTGGGTTTTTGGGTTAACCCCGCGGACTACGCGGAGTGGAGTTGCGTGGTGCCTCAGGCGGGACGTTACGCGGTGGAGGTTTTGCAGGGTTGCGTGAAGGGCGGGTCGACGGTTGATGTGCGGGTGGGTGAGCAGAGCGCGCGGTTTACGGTGGAGGATACCGGACATTTTCAGCGTTTTGTGCCGAGACGCGTGGGGGTTTTGGAACTGCCTGCCGGGAGCACGACGGTTTCGGTTCGTCCTCATGAGAAAAAGGGAGGCGCCGTGATGGATTTACGTCGGGTGATGCTGGTGCGGGTTGAGTGAGAGTTTTTGGGGGCCGTTGATTTGAACGATGACTTCGCTGGCTGACCTTCGCGGACGCATTCGAGCGATGGGCTCGGACGCTTCGGCGCTGCTTGCTCGAAGGTATTTCAAGACGGGCCGAGGGGACTACGCGGAGGGCGACCTGTTTTTGGGAGTGAGTGTGCCGAGATTACGCGCGTTATTGCCTGTGGCAGGGGAGTTGAGCGAAGCGGAGTTGGAGGAGTTGCTCCGCTCGGTTTGGCACGAGGAACGTTTGTTTGCGCTGTTGAGTTTGGTGGCTCGTTTTCAGGGAGCGCGAGGGGAGGAAGCGTCAAGGGACCGATTGGCGCGGCTGTACTTGAGCAATCTGGCGTTCGTTAACAACTGGGATTTGGTTGATTCGAGTGCTCCCCAGATTCTCGGGGATTGGTTGTTGAACGAGGATCGTGGGATGTTGGACGTTCTGGCGGGTTCACCGGTTTTATGGGAGCGGCGGGTGGCGGTGGTCGCCACGTTGGCATTCATCCGAGCGGGTGAGTTGGAGTGGACGTTTCGGTTGGTGCAGCGCCTTTTGGGGGACCCTCAAGACCTGATGCACAAGGCGTGTGGTTGGATGCTGCGGGAAGCTTTCAAAAAAAATGCAGCGCCCGTTTTGAGTTTTCTTGAGGAGCACGGGGCTCGGATGCCTCGAACGATGTTGCGTTACGCCATCGAGCGGTTGCCTGCTGCGGAGAGAAAACAGCTTTTGGAGAGATACCGTTCGCGCAAACCGCCTCTTGGCTGAAGGTGCGTTAACGGAGTCGCAGCGCAGTCCAAGATGCGATGGGCTTGCCTCCGAGAAATGACGGTTCGGAGAAAAGGGGCGGCTGTTCTCGGGGGGTGTAGTGGTGGTGTTTTGGATTTCGTTTTGACCCCTTGGGAGGGGGGCATAGCCTCATGGGCCCAACTGGCTGGACGATTTTGGCCGATGACGGCGTCGGGACTGGCGGGTGGGGCGGACCTCTTGGGGGCCGGAATCAGTTTTTTTGAGGAATACCGAATGTTGAACGGACTTTTTGGGTTGTTTTCGAACGACATGGGCATCGATTTGGGGACGGCGAACACGCTGGTGTACGTTCGTGACCATGGGATTGTGCTGCGTGAACCGTCGGTGGTGGCGGTGCAAGCGGGCACCAATCGGCCGCTTGCGGTTGGCGACGAGGCGAAGCGGATGCTCGGGCGGACGCCTGGGAGCATTGTGGCGATTCGGCCTTTAAAGGATGGGGTGATTGCGGACTTTGAGATTACGGAGGCGATGCTTCGGCATTTTATCCAAAAGGTGCATGGAAAGCGGACGGTGTTTCGTCCGCGTCCGCGTGTGGTGGTTGCGATTCCGTCCGGGATTACGGAGGTGGAGAAGCGTGCGGTGAAAGATTCGGCGTTGCGTGCGGGGGCGCGGGAGGTGCACCTGATTGAGGAGCCGATGGCGGCAGCGATTGGTTGTGGGTTACCGGTGCAGGATGCTGCTGGGAATATGATTATCGATATTGGGGGGGGGACGACGGAGGTGGCGTTGATTTCTCTGTCGGGGATTGTTTTTGCCCGGTCGGTTCGTGTGGCTGGGGATGAGTTGGACGAGGCGCTGGTTCAGTACATGAAGCGGGCTTACAATCTGATGATTGGGGAGCGGACGGCGGAGGACATTAAGATTAAAATCGGCTCGGCGTACCCGCTGGAGCGGGAAGCGACGATGGAGGTGAAGGGGCGGGATTTGGCGGCTGGTTTGCCGAAAACGCTGACGATTACCTCTCAGGAGGTTCGGGCGGCGTTATTGGAGCCGATTTCGACGATCGTGGATTCAGTTCGTGTGACGTTGGAGCGGTGTCCGCCTGAGTTAGCGGCGGATTTGGTGGATCGCGGTTTGGTGCTGGCTGGGGGTGGAGCGTTGTTGCGGGGGTTGGACCGGCTTTTGATGGATGAGACGGGGTTGCCGGTGCATGTGGCGGAAGATCCGTTGAGCGCGGTGGCGGAAGGTACGGGGCGCGCGTTGCAGGAGTTGAAGTTCCTTCGTCAGGTTGCGACGGCGAGCGAATCCCGTCATTGAGACTGCGTGGGCGACGGAGTTCGGGACACGGGTGATTTGAAGCAAAGAAGCCACTGAACGATGCGTGCCGGACGGAGCAACGTGATTACGGTGGTGGTCTTTCTGGCTTCGCTCGCCTTTTTTTCCGTTTGGGCGTCCACCCCAGGTGGGATTCGTTATTTGCAGGCGATGGCGTTGCGGTTGATGTCGCCCTTTTTGAGGACGGGTTCGTCGATTGAACGGCGGTTTTCTGCGTTACGTGAGGGGATAAAAACGTTGGAGCAGCTGGAGTCGGAGAACAAGCAGTTGCGGATTACGAATCAGGAGTTGCAGGCCACTAATCTGACGCTCCGGGGCTTGGAGTCTGAGAACACGCAGTTACGGAAGGCGTTGGTTTATCGGGATCGCGCGCGGTTCAGGCTCGTATCGAGTCGGGTGATCGGCCGGGATTCGTCGACTTGGTACAACACGGTAATGATTGACCGTGGCAGTCGGGATGGCGTCCAGATTGACATGCCGGTCGTGACGGAGGCGGGGTTGGTGGGGAAGACGTCGATTGTCTCGGAGAGTGATTGTGTGGTGCTGCTGATTTCCGATGAGAGCTGCAAGGTTTCGGCAGCGGTGGAGGGGACGCGGGAGCAAGGGATTGTTTCTGGGGAGCGAACGTCAGGTGGGGGTGTTCCGGTGATTGGGCTTCAGTTTTTGACGAAACAGGCAAACTTGAAGTCGGGGATGAGGGTGTACACTTCGGGTCTTGGCGGAGTGTTTCCGGCGGGGATTTTGTTGGGGACCGTGAACCAATATCGGGTGAGGGAGTTGGATGGATTCGCGTCGTTGGTGTCAGCGGTGGACTTGATGACGTTGCAGGACGTTTTTGTGGTGATTGGGGAGAAGTGATGTTTTACGCATTCCACATTCTGCTGATTCCGTTGGTGATTGTGGCGCAGTACTTTTTACCGATGTTGCCGTCGGGCGGCCGGATTTATTTGCTACCGATGGTGCTTTTTCATGGAGCGTTGATGTTTAATCTACCGCGTGCTTTGGTGTTGGTGGCTCTCGGGGGCGGCATTTGGGATTTATTGCATGCGCACTGGAACGGGGTGGGGTTTGAAATTGGGGTGGGATGGTCGGTCGGGGTGTTTGGCTTGATTGGAATCATTTTGAATGGGTTCCAGCCGCTTTTCGCGAGGGGAAGGTGGGAAGTTCACTGCTTGGCATCGGGGATAGGAACCTCGGTCGCGGTTTTGCTCGAGTTTGTGTTGTTGTCTGTCCGCAGGGAGCCGATTCACTTTGAATTTGGCGGTGTGATTTGGGCGCGGGTGATAGGCCCCGGCCTTTTGGCGTTGGTGCTGGCGCCGATGGTATCGATGGCCTTGCGCTATCTGGGCCGTTTAATGGGTCACTCCAATCTGCGGGAGTTTGAAAGGGACTCGTAGCCATGCGACGCGAGAACAGACGTTTCACGGGGCCGAGTGCCGAGGTTCGGGTTTATTTTGTTGCGGCGGTGATGGTCGCCGGAATGGTGACCTTGGTTGGCAAGTTGTGGTGGGAACAGATTGCGAGGGGGGAACATTGGACGAGAAAGATTGCGGCGCGATCGGAAGTGACGGTGCGAATCCCAGCGGTGCGTGGCGAGATTCGGGACCGCAATGGAGTCACTTTGGTGGGCAATCGGGCCAGCTATGAGTTGGATTTCTATTTGCCGGATATGGTTCGGGGATATCGGCAGCAGTACGGAACTCCTCCGATGATGAAGTACACCCAGCCGGTGCGTCAGATGCTGACGGTGAAGCGAGAGGAGGACATCGTTTCCATTGTCAACTCGACCATCTTGCCGAGGTTGACGGATTTGAGCTTGGCGCGTCCTTACAACGAGGAGCGGTTACGTCGTCATTATCGAAACAATACGGAGGTTCCGTTTGCCTATTCGGAAGAGCTTGATTTTGGGGCGGTGGCTCGGTTTGCGGAGCACAATGTGGGATTGCCTGGGGTGGATGTGGCGCTGCGTCCGGTTCGGCAGTACGTTTTTGGTGCTTTGGGCGCCCATTTTTTGGGGTACGTGGGTCCTGCATTGAACCTCGAAAAGTTGTCAGACATCCGAGACTACACCTTTTACCAACCGGACGTGGAGGGTAAGAACCAGTTGGAGTACAAGATGAACCGATGGATGAAAGGGATTCCCGGGGTTCGGGTTTTGCAGCGGAACGTGAAGGGGGTGATTGAGGGGGAGGTGCGGCGAGTGGCTCCGCAGCAGGGGCACAACGTGTATCTGACGGTGGATGTGCGGTTACAGTATGTGATGGAGAAGGCGTTTCGAGATGCGGAGATTGGGAGAGGCGCATCGGTTTTGGTGGATCCCAACTCGGGTGAGATTCTTGCGATGACGAGCGTGCCTTCGTACGACCCGAACACGTTCATTCCGAGTATTTCGCAAGCGGGTTGGGATGCACTGAACAAGGACGAGACCCATCCGCTGATGAACCGTGCGATCTTGGGATATGCCCCTGGATCGACCTACAAGACCGTCTCCGCGCTGGCTGGTTTTCACAAAGGACTGGGTGTGAAGAGCACTTTTTCTTGCGCGGGCGGTGTGAGTTACGGGGCGAAGTACATGAAGTGTTGGGTGACGGACAAGCATCTGTCGCCGCATGGAATGCTGAGTTTGCCGGACGCGTTGAAGGTTTCCTGCAACGCCTTTTTCTACCAATGGGGGAATGCGGCTGGGATTGAGAACATTGTGGCGGTGGGGGAAGCGTTGGGGTTGGGGCGCCACTCGGGACTTCCCTTAACGAGTGAGGATGCGGGGATTTTGCCGGGCCCGGATTGGTTGCGATCGGTGAATCCGCGCGAGCGCTGGTCGAACGGGTACACAGCGAACGTTTCGATTGGTCAGGGGTCGGTGGAGGCGTCGCCCTTACAGATGGCGATGGTGACTGCGACGATTGCCAATGGGGGGACTTCCTATTTTCCGAAGCTCGTCGGAGCCGTCCGGGATCAATCGGGCAGGGATGTGGTGAATCCTGAGACTGGCGCGCTGGTTGCGCCGCGGGATCCGGTGGTTCGGGCTCGTTTGCCGGAAATGGGGGTGGAAGGATCTGATGTACAGTTGGTTCGCAGTGGGATGTGGAAGGTGGTGAACGAAGGGGGGGGAACGGGGAAGCGGGCGGCGGTCAAGGGGCAGGTTGTGGCGGGCAAGACGGGAACGGCCCAGTTTTGGCGCGAGGTGAAGGGGAAGAAGGAGAAAGACAATCACACTTGGTTTATCGCTTTTGCGCCATTTGACGCCCCGCGATACGCGGTTTGCGTGATGGTGCAGGGAGCGAAGTCTGGCGGGGACGTTGCTGCGCCGGTGGCGCAGCGGATTCTCGAGCAAGCCTTTCAGGTTGAGCAGGGGTGGGATCCTGGGGTGACTCGGTTGGACCCCGCGGCGGGGAGTTTTGCGCAGATCGGCTCGGTTAACTACAAGGATGGAACAAAGTTCAATACGGCGGTGCGGTCGGATGGTGAAGAGGCGCAGGGCGGGGTAGCGACCCCCGTGAAAACGCCGTCCCAAGCGCCGGCGCCCAGCATTAAATCGGAAGCCGACTCGGGGGCTGTTCCGTCGGCTTTGCCGGCCTCGGCGAAAGAACCTGAGAAAAGAAGCTTCTTTGAACGCCTGTTCGGCCCTAAGACTAATCGACCGACAAATCCCCCCTCAACCACACCGTCCCCCCAGCGGGCCAACCCGTAAGGCCAGTGTTATTTTCCAAACTTTACTCAACAATTATATCCATGACCGAACGAGTCAGACAGTTGCTCGGTCTCGCCCGCAAGCGGACCGGTAACAAGCTTATTATCAACTCAGAGAAACTCGAATGCCGCGTGGCCCTTTTCGAAAATGGAGTGCTGGAAGAGTACTCAATCGAGCGGAGGACGGACCGAAACATCGTTGGTTCGATCTTCAAGGGACGGGTGAAGAATATTGAAGACGGGCTGAAAGCCATGTTTGTCGATATTGGCTTTGAGAAGAACGCTTTCCTTCATTATTGGGATGCGATGCCTGCAGCGCTGGACAGCGGAATCGAGCAGGTGGAGCGTCCGGAATCTCGGGGGCGCCAGGAGTCCAAACGAATCACACCTAAGGACATCCCGAATATCTATCCTGTTGGGAGCGATATTCTTGTGCAGGTCACCAAAGGGCCGATTTCGACCAAGGGGCCACGGATCACGACGAACATTTCTCTGCCGGGGCGCTATTTGGTCCTGATGCCGTTCAGTGATCAGAGCGGGATTTCTCGGAAAATTGAGAGTCCGAAAGAGCGCGACCGGTTACGCAAGATTCTGAAGGAACTGAAGTTGCCCGATGGGATGGGGGTGATTATCCGTACGGTGGGGGAGGGGCAGCGGGCTCGGTACTTCGTTCGCGATTTAGGGATTCTTTTGGAACAGTGGCGTAAGATTGAGGAGAACTTGAAGACGTCGCGGGCGCCTGCGTGCGTCTTCCAAGAGCCCGATTTGATTGAGAGGACCGTTCGAGACTTTTTGACGGACGAGATTGACGAAGTGGTGTGCGACGATGAGCTTGCTGTGAAGCGGATGCAGGATTTGGTCGGCCAGATTTCGCAACGGTCGAGGAGTCGCATCAACCAGTACCTTGGCACGGAGCCGATTTTCGAACACTTTGGGGTCCAGAAGCAGATTGATTCTGCGTTCCATCGTCAGGTTTGGCTTCCGTGCGGGGGGTACATCGTGATTGACGAGACCGAGGCACTGGTGGCGATTGACGTGAACACGGGGCGAAACAAGGGGGCGAAGGACATTGAGAAGACAATCCTTCAGACCAATCTTGAGGCTGCGGACGAGATGGCTAGGCAGATGCGGTTGAGGAACATTGGTGGTTTAATCATTGGGGACTTCATCGACATGAAGTCTCGGAGGGATCAGCAGTCGGTGTATCAGCGGTTGAAGGATCGACTGCGTCGAGACAAGGCGAAGACCCACGTATTGCCGATTTCGCCTCTTGGATTGATGGAGATGACGCGTCAGCGTGCGCAGGAGTCGATTGCGGGGGCGGTTTACGAGGATTGCCCGTACTGCCATGGGATGGGCCGTGTGAAGAGCAGCATGACGATGAGTGTGGAGTTGCAGCGTGCGCTACACGGAGTGTTGCGGAAGTGGCCTGATGTGCATGAGTTAAAGATTATCGTGAATCCCCATTTATTGCAGCGGTTGAGGACCGAAGATGAGGAACTGCTGGTGGAGATCGAGCGGCGTTACGAGGGGCGGTTGACGTTCCGATCGGAACCTGGTTATCACCACGAGAAGTTTACGATCCTTGATGTCAAAAACGGTCAGGAACTGAAGCCCTAGCGCGGCGCTGACCTATGGGACCTGTGGGACCTATGGGACCTATGGGACCTATGGGACCTATGGGCGGGTGACTTCGGGAATGCTCGTACAGTGGTAGGGTCTTTGCCACGGGAATGTCACAGGGGTAAACTTGCGAGCGGGGACGGTGAACCGCGAGGATTCGCAGAGTCCTTTAAAACATGTCGAACCTGAACACGTCGAAGAAGCGTATCTTGGTGGCGGAAGACGAGGCAGATGTCTTGCAACTGGTTAATCTTGCCCTTCAGCGGGCCGGATTTGAGGTGCTGAAGGCGGAGGATGGGGCCACTGCGGTCCGTTTGGCGCGTGAGCATTCGCCCGCCCTCATTGTGATGGATATCATGATGCCGGGGATGACGGGGTTGGAGGCGTGTCGCCTTTTGAAGCAGGATTCACGAACCATGCGGATTCCCGTGGTGATGCTGACGGCGAAGGCAGAGGAGGTGGACCGGATTGTGGGTTTGGAACTGGGTGCGGACGATTACGTCACGAAGCCGTTTAGTCCGCGTGAGTTGGTTTTACGGATCCAGGCGATTTTGCGACGCTTTTCTGAAGCGCCAAGTGGCGCGGAGCAGTTGGTGTTGGGTCCTATTCAGGTCGATCAAGTGCGCCACGAGGTGAAGATTTTTGGAGAGTCGGTGGATTTCACCGCGACAGAGTTCAAGTTGCTCACGGTTTTGATGGAGCGGCGCGGTCGCTTACAGAGCCGAGATGTTTTGCTGAACGATGTTTGGGGGTACGAGAGCCTGATCGATACGCGGACGGTGGATACGCACATTCGCCGATTGCGGGATAAGCTCGGGCGTGCGGCGGAGTTGGTTGAGACGGTCCGAGGATTCGGGTACCGGATGGTGGGTGAAGAATCGTGAACCGCGTCTGTCGTCATGCCCGTCTGGAATATTCTTTTGGGAGTCTCCTTCGGGATTGCGACGGTTGGGTTGGTTTTGATTTACCTGCGGCAGAGGCGCCGTGCGGAGGTTGTGGGAAGGGTTCTGGCGGCGATTGCCGAGGAGCGGGATGTGACGGAGGTATTGGGACTTTTGTCTGAAGACGACGCAGAGTGGATTTCTCCGCGGCGGGTGGAGACTTTGGTGCTGAGGGCGAAGGAGATGCGGGATCGGATTGAGCGGGATGAGTTTAACATTCGGAACGTTCTCTCAAGCATGGAGGAGGGGTTGTTAGTGGTGGATGAGCGGCGTACCGTGCTCATTTCCAATCCCGCGTTTGTTCGATTGGTGGGAGGGAGGGGAGATATCGCGGGGCACTCGGTGCAGGAGGTGTTTCGCTCGCCGGAGTTTTTGGAACTCATTTCTGCGGCGCTTGCGGACGGGGAGAGTCGGTCGGAGGTGATAAACTGGACCTTTGGAGAAATGGATCGGGCACTGCATGTGGGGGTCATGCGAACAGTGGACCAAAATGGGGCGCCTGCGGCACTGGCGGTTTTGCGTGACGTGACTCGACTACAAGCGCTTGAGGCAATGCGGCGGGATTTTGTGTCGAATGTTTCCCATGAACTCCGAACTCCGCTTGCCATTTTTCAGGGGTATGTGGAGTTGCTTCGCGAGGGAGAAGGGTTGCCTCCCGAAGAGCGGGATAAGGCGTTGGATGTGTTGGATAGAACTTCACGACGGCTCAATGCGTTGGTTCAGGATCTTCTGATGATTGCGCGGTTGGAGTCAGGGACCGAAAAGCAGAATCCGGAGCGGATTCATGTGCAGAAGTTTTTGAACGAAGTTGCTCAGGACTGGGAGCTGAAGGCTCGTGAGCAACGATTTGTTCTAGCGGTCGAAGTGGCAGTGGACTGCGTGATTTCTGCAGATGTGCATCGGTTATTGCAGATTTATAACAACCTGATCGACAATGCTTCCCGCTATATTCCTGCGCAGGGTGGCGCGGTTCGGCTGACGGCAACGGTGCGCGACGGTGTGGTGGAGATGCGGGTTATCGACAACGGCGGCGGAATCGCGCCTGCTGACTTGCCGCGCGTGTTCGAACGGTTCTACAAGGCGGATCGCTCGAGGACCGCGGTTAACGGGCACCGGAGCACCGGACTCGGGTTATCGATTGTTAAGCACTTAGTTTCGGCAAATGGAGGGCAGGTTCATGCGGAGAGTGAGTTGGGGGTTGGGACGCAAATTGTGCTGCGATTCCCGGTGGCGGGATGATTTCGGGGTAGGCTAGGCGTTATGCAGCTGGCGTGAGCGTTTGTTGTCGTGAGGCGTCGATGATCGATTCCACACGGCTAGCAATCCGGAGCGAGGCGTCGGGGCGGCTTAGATTCTGGCAGGCGTTCCGCATTTGATGCCAGCGCGTGAAGTTTTCTGCGCACAAGGAGTCTATGCTTTTGAAAATGTCGGCATTCTTTTCGGCAAAGATGCCGCAGCCATTTTCGAGCAGGAGCTTCGCATTGCCTTCTTCTTGGCCGGGGAAGATTTGGGTGATGAGCATCGGCGTTACCGCCGCGAGCGATTCTTGAACCGTCGCGCCGCCGGCTTTTCCAATGAGCACATGATGTTCGCGCAGCAGAGAGGGGATGTCGCTCACCCAACCGAGGATGCGTGCATCGGTTCGGTTTGGGGGGATGCATTCGGCCAACTCCGCCGCCAGAGAGGTGTCGTGTCCGACGGTTACGGTTGCGGTGATATCTTCGCGTTGAAGGAGTTGGGTAGCAATCTCGCGGGAGCGTTCGCGATTGCCGTTGATCATGAACAGGACTTTAAGTCGTTGCGAGGCGCTGGGGTTTGGACGCACGAGGGATTCTGTGTGAAAACGCGGCGAGACCGGGAATCCGTCGTCGAGGATGAGCTGATCGGGGATGCCGGCGTTCCTCAAAACGGTGGCGCTTTGTGGGTTAGGTACGATAAATCCATTGGTGCGCTGGCGATGCCAGATGGAGTTAATCGTGATGGAGTCTGTGATGACGGTAAGCGTTGGCAATGAGGGGAGCCCGGCGAGGCGCAACGAGTCAGGCAACAGGTATGGGTAGAGCGGGTACACGGAAAGGATGGCATCGGGTCGGTGTTCGCGAAGGGTGGTTGCGAGTTGCCGCTTCATTTTATCCAGCAGGGTTGGGGCCGCGAAGCCGACAGGAAGGGCGTCCACGAGGCGATAGATGCCGGACCAGAGGGTAGGGAAGTTGTTGACGATGTTGAGGTAATCGGTTCGGGACGATTGGTAGCGGTCGCCAAGGGCTGCCGGAAAGGGATCATGGATGGAGGCCGACATTCCGGGTCTGGCATCGATGGCGGCTTTGAGGCCTTTCGCCGCGGTGTTATGTCCCTCCCCGTAGGAGGCCGTGAGAATGAGGGTGCTTTTGGACACCTGCGAAGATTTTCGGACGGCTGTGTCGGTACGGTGTCGGGGGTGTGAAGATTCTCGGATGAGACGTCGGTTGAGGCGTTGTGTGACGGGTGTGTTTCAGGCGTGCGATAAAGTGATGACGGCGGGGGAAACAGATGTTCTGGCGCATCGTGGCGGAGTAACGGTTCCGGAATGAAGCGTTACCGTGCGGGTTGGATTTCGGACGTTCATCTTGGAACGCGTGGGAGCAAGGCTCAGGCGTTACTGGAGTTTTTGAAGGAGAACGAGTTTGAGACTCTGTATTTGGTGGGGGACATCGTGGACGGATGGGCGATGAAGCGCGGGGTGTACTGGCCGCAGTCACACAATGACGTCATTCAGAAACTCCTGCGTGCAGGAAGGAAAGGGACGCGCCTCGTCTACATTCCGGGTAACCATGATGAGTTCATGGCTGGTTTTCTCGGTGAGTACGGTGCGGTGACGGTCGTGAATCGCTGCATGCATGAGACGTCAGACGGAAGACGTCTTCTCGTTTTCCATGGGCACGAGTTAGATGCGGTGGTGCAGGGGAGTAAGTGGTTGGCGCACATTGGTGATATCGGTTACGCGTTGCTACTGCGGTTGAATGGGCCGGTGAACTGGGTGCGCCGGATTTTTGGTCGGGAGTATTGGTCGCTCAGTGCAGCGGCCAAACGGTCGGTAAAGAATGCGGTCAACTACATCGGCGCCTTTGAAGGGGCGGTGACTCGGTTCGCGCAGATTGACGGTCCGGTGGATGGGGTGATTTGCGGCCACATTCACACCCCGAGCATCCGAAAGATCGGGGATTTGGATTATTATAACTCAGGGGATTGGGTTGAGAGTTTCTCGGCGTTGGTGGAGGAGGATGACGGGACGATTCGGTTGGTGGTTTCTCAACCATCGTCGGCTCAGGAGCGGGGCCATGCTTCGGTTGCTGCGCTCCCAGTTGCCTGACTTTGCTTTTTCATTGCTGGATTCTCGCGGAAGGGGATTGGCGGGTGGGGATGGCCCGATTCCAGCGTCACAAGGAAGCCGCTAAGGTTGGCCCTAAAAGACAGGGCGCATCTGGAGTCTTTTTAAAAAAGATCCGGCGCGGTCTGTTTTTCATGGGTAGGCCTCGCGTTGGTTTTTGAATGAACAGAAAAGCACACTCCCTATGAACACAGACAACCTGAACTCAGTGAACCGCCGGGATTTCATCCAGACGGGAACCCTTGCATCGGTAGCGCTCGCCGCTCCTTCCATCCTCCACGCTGCGACCATCAAGGCGGGAGATCGGATTAAGATTGGTTTGATTGGCTGTGGGGGGCGTGGATCGGGCGCGGCGCGGAATGCGTTGGCGGGTGATTCCGGCGTGGTGTTGTGGGCGATGGCGGACGTCTTTCCTGAGAAAATCGAGTCCAGCTTGAAGAATTTTACGGCAGCCTATGCATCGACACCGGATCGCGTGAATGTTCCGAAGGAGAGGCAGTTTACGGGTTTGGATGCCTACAAGGAGATGTTGAAGTCTGATGTGGATGTCGTTCTTCTGGCGGCGCCTCCGGGGTTCCGTCCGCTTCACTTCGGTGCTGCGGTTGAGGCGGGAAAACACATTTTCTGTGAAAAGCCGATGGGCACGGATGTGACAGGGGCGCTCTCGATCATGGAGAATGCCCGCAAGGCCAAGCAGAAGGGATTGGCGGTCGTGGCAGGCTTCTGCTGGCGCTACGATCAGGCTCGCCGCGAGATGTTCGACCGCGTGCATCAGGGGGATATTGGTTCGGTGCGATCGCTGTATCACACTTACCTAACGGGGCCGGTGAAGCCGATGCCGCCGTTGGATTCTCGTCCGACGAGCATGAACGACGTGGAGTGGCAGTTACGTAACTGGATGAACTTTGTATGGTTGTCGGGGGACGGATTCCTTGAGCAGGCGTGCCACAGTGTGGACAAGATGATGTGGGCCATGAAGGACGAGGCTCCGGTGCGCTGTACGGCGGTGGGAGGGCGAGTGAACGCAAATCCTGGGGGTAACATTTTTGATCACGTTCATGCCTGTTACGAATGGGCGAGCGGGGTTCGTGGTTCGGTGGTGCACCGGCAGATTTCGGGGTGTTACAGCGAGAATCATGATTACGTGACCGGAGAGAAGGGGATTGCGACCACGAAGGGGGGTGTGCAGGTCACGGGAGACAAGGCGTGGAAGCACAGCGGCACTTATCCGAACATGTACGATCAGGAGCACAAAGAGCTGTACGCATCGATTCGCGACGGAAAGCTGCGGAATGACGGGGATTGGATGTGCCAGAGTACGTTGGCGGGTTTGATGGCACGCGCGGCTGCTTACAGTGGCGGGTTGATTACGTGGGACGATTTGTTGAAGGCGAAGGAGAGTCTGTTCCCTGAGAAACTGGATTGGAATATGACGTTGCCCGTGGCGCCCATGGCGGTTCCTGGGAAGACGCGGTTTGCCTGATAGGTGGACAGCCCCGGCGTTTGTGCGCTGGGGCACTTTTCTTTTTATGAAACTAAAGACGATTATTGCCTCACTGGCGGTTGCGGTGACTGGAATGGGCGCATTACAGGCGCTGTCGGTTCCTGAGGGTTTTGTTCCCTTGTTTAACGGAAAGGATTTGTCGGGTTGGCGCGGGGGTACGACATCCGATCATCGGAAGTTGTTGGAGATGAGTGATTCTGATCGTGCTGAGCAGATTCGGAAGTGGACGGAATCGATGCTCGAAGCGGGAAAGAACTCAGGGAAGCCGCATTGGACGGTTGAGGGTGAGGAGTTGGTGAATGATGGATTTGGTGCTTACGCAACGACGGAGAAGGACTACGGAGACTTTGAGCTGTTGTTGGAGTACAAGACGGTGCCTAAAGCTGATTCTGGTATCTATTTGCGTGGGGTTCCTCAGGTGCAGATTTGGGATTCCACCGAGAACGATCCGGGAGCGGTAAAGCTGGGTAAACCGAAGGGCAGCGGTGGGTTGTGGAATAATGGCCCTGAAGGTGCGCCGGGCAGAGATCCGTTGGTGAAGGCGGACAAGCCCTTTGGCGAGTGGAACAAGTTTCGGATTGTGATGGTGGGGGCTCGTGTGAGCGTTTGGCTGAATGACCAGATGGTGGTGGATCACCAGATTTTGGAGAACTACTACGATCGAGGTTCCAAGGATCCCGCAATTAAGGCGAATCCGCGGCCGGTTCCGGCGAAGGGTCCGATTCAGTTACAGACGCATGGTGGCGAAATCCGGTGGCGCAACATTTTCTTGCGCGAAATTGGGGGGGCTGAGGCGAATAAGATTCTTGCGTCAAAAGGGGCGGGAGCTGAATGGAAGAACCTGTTTAACGGCAAAGATTTTGCGGGTTGGAAAGGGCCCGTAGACAACTACGAAGCGGTCGATGGAGCGATTGGATGCAAGGCGGGCAAGGGCGGTACGATTTACGGCGAGGAGGAGTACGCGAACTTCAAGGCGCGGGTGGAGTTTCAGGTGCCAGCGGGCGGCAACAATGGTCTGGCCATTCGTTATCCCGGACAGGGAGACACCGCTTATGTGGGGCTTTGTGAGTTGCAGGTTCTTGACGATAGTTCTCCAAAGTACGCGAAGTTGGATGCTAGGCAGTATCACGGGTCGGTTTATGGCGTGGTCGCCGCGCATCGGGGTTATCAGCGTCCTGTGGGCGAGTGGAACTTCCAGGAGGTGACGGTGGATGGATCAAAAATCCGCGTTGAGTTGAATGGCAACGTCATTGTGAATGCGGACGTCTCGACGGTCACCGAGTTCATGGGCGGCAAACCGCATCCAGGCATCGGTCGTACGTCAGGCTTCTTCGGGTTCGCCGGGCATGGGGATGCTGTCAAGTTTCGCGCTATCAGCGTTTTAAAACTGCCCTAAGAGTTCCTGCCACGGAGGTTAGAAAGGCCGCTCTCGTTTTGGGGGCGGCCTTTTCACATTTATAGAACAACGCCCGAAGGACGCTAGGTTGTTCAGGCTTAAAGTCTTTGAGTCGGAAAAAGAGGGGAGGGTTCCATGCCGTCTGTGCGATGCCGACATTTATGGGTTTGCGGATTAGGGGTTTGAATCAAATGATTCGTGATGATGTTGAGTCGAACTTTGGGTCTTTTGCTGTGTATGGCTTGGTGCGCTTCGGGGGTCGCCGGAGTCGTTGGGTTCGATATAACAGGAAAAAAGGCCTCTCAAGAAACGGGTTACGAGGAAATAACGGGGGTGATGCGGTTTGAGGTTGATCCGAGCCATCCGCAAAATGCTTTGATTGCGGATATTGCATTGGCTCCGGTGAATGGTGCTGGCCGAGTCGAGTTTGCTGCGGATGTCCGTATTTTGAGTCCAGTTGACAGACCCGCACTCAATGCGGGTGCGTGGTTTGAGATTCCCAATCGCGGTGGGAAGACTGGCGTTCCCAAGGGTCTTGGCGGCAAAGGGTTCACGTTCATTCAGGTTGGCTGGGAGTTTGATGTTTCGGGCGAGGAGGGAAAGCTGGCGCTTCGTGTTCCCCGCGCGAGGAATGTCGACGGGAGTCCGGTTCGCGGCGTGGTCAGTGCGCTGTTTACGCCGGACAAGCGACAGGCGGCGTTTGAGTTATCCGATTTAAGGGATTATCCGCCCACCGATCTTGATGGGTCCTCCAGGCGCCTCATCATCCGCGATCGGGCGGCTTTTCCGGGTGGTCGCGTGGTTCCGAGCAATCGCTGGAGCATCGAAGGAGGTAAAGTTTTCATGCAAGAGGGGCTTGTTGCGGGCAAGACATACGAGGTTTCTTACGAATCTGAGGGGCCTCCGGTGGCGGGACTGGGGTATGCGGCTGTTCGGGACGCGGTGGAATGGTTTCGCCATGACAGCGCGGCGCCTGTTCGTGTGTCGCTGGCCTATGCTTTTGGATCTTCCCAATGCGGCCGGTTTTTGAGGGATTTGGTTTATCTTGGATTTAACACAGATGAGCACGGCAGGGCTGTATTCGATGGAGTCATGGCCCACATTGCGGGTGCGGGACGGCTTGTCTTGAATCGGAGATGGGCGACTCCGCGGAGTCTGGCGGGGCATGAAACGGCTTCATATCCCTTTGCTGACAGGGCGTTTTACGACATGGCAAGTGGAGCCGAGGAAGGGCTTTTGGAGAATCCGAGGGTGCGCCATGCGCCCAAGATTTTTTACACGAATATGGGGGCAGAATACTGGGGAGGTGGTCGTGTGGCGGCTTTGACGCATCTTGACCCAGAGGGGAAGGCTGATCGGGATTTTCCTGCGAATGTAAGATCGTATTTTTTTTCTGGGACTGCGCATGGCCCCTCTGGGTTTCCACCCTCAGCGCCGGTTAAGGGAGGGTTGCGTGGTAATCCGGTGAATCCGAATCCAGCGGTTTTGGCGCTTCGTCACGCAATGCATGAGTGGGTTTCGGAGGGTGTTGAACCCCCTGCGAGTGTTGTTCCTCGGTTCAGCGAGGGGACGTTGACGGATATCCGCGAGTTGAGTTTTCCGATGTTGCCGGGTGTTCCTTCGCCGAGGGGTGTCGTCTCGGGTGTTCGGGTGGCCAATCCCCTTTTGCCCGATGGAGCTGGCGCGGGCCACGCGTTACCACTGATTGTTCCGAAGGTGGATAAGGACGGGCAGGATCTCGGAGGAATCCGGATGCCTGAAGTTGCTGTTCCTTTGGGAACGGCGCTCGGGTGGGTATTCCGCTCAGATTCCGTTGGCTCGCCCGAGGAGTTGTATTTGTTGCGGGGCGCTTGGGTTCCTTTCGCTCGGACTCGAGTTGAGCGGGATGAGAAGGTGGATAGCCGGTTGTCGATTGAAGAGCGGTATCCTGATCGAGACGCGTATCTTACCCGCATTGAGGCTGCTGCGCGCGAGTTGGTGGGCCGTCGATTGTTGTTGGAGAGCGAGATTCAGAATCAGATTCGATTGGCTGGCGAGCGATGGGATTGGGTGATGGGAGGCCTGCATCGCTGATCGTTTGGATGGGCACTTGATGGTGGATGGTGTTGTCGTTGAGCATGTCGTGTATGCGACGCATTTTGTTTTGTCTCGGAGTTTGGATTTTGGCGGCAGTCGACGGATCTGCCGTTGAACCGGTGGTGGTCAAGGATGTTGCGTATTCCGCGGCGGCCGACCGACTCCGTTCCTTGGATGTTTACTCACCGAGGGAGGGTGAGGGGTGTCCGGTCGTGGTTTGGATTCATGGAGGGGGTTGGACGAAGGGGGATAAATCGGGATTGAGCGACAAACCGGCGGCCTTTGTTGGGAGAGGCTATGTTTTGGTTTCAATCAACTACCGGATGCTGCCTGACGTCTCGCTCGGGGAGATGATGAGTGACGTTGCGAGTGCGTTGCGGTGGGTCAGAGACAGCATTTCGAAGCACAGGGGCGATCCAGATCGATTGTTTGTGATGGGGCACTCTGCTGGCGCTCATTTGGCGGCGTTGATTTGCACCGATGGACGTTACCTGACGGCAGCAGGTGTTCCGCTGAAGGCGTTGAGGGGATGTATTCCGATTGACGTTTCGGCCTACGATATCCCGAAGCGTATCCGGGATTTAGACGATGGGATTTCGAAGAACTTCCGCTCGGTTTTTGGAACGGACGAAGTGGTTCAGCGGGAATTTTCTCCGATTACCTTTGTTCGAGAGGGGGCTGTCATTCCCCCGTTTCTGATTCTTCATGTGGCGTCGCGTTCGGACACGCGTGCTCAAGCGCACGGGCTAGCTGACGCTCTGAAACGGCATGGCTTTACGGCGAGTGTGGTTGCGGGGGAGGGGAAGACGCATGGAACGATTGGGAGTGATTTGGGGCGCGAGGGGGATGCGCCCAGCGAGGCCATTTGGCGCTTTTTGAAGGAGACAAGCGTCCGCTGACGGAGGTTTTGACCGTTGAAAGTCCAGTGGCGCGGCGGTTGGAGAGTTTTGTTGCTCCGCCGTTTACATGGGAACCACGGGCTTTTCACCTATTCTTATTTGGAACTATTCTTGATAAAAACAGGACGGAAGGGCATGGTTCCGAGATGTCCCTCCCCCAACAACTCCCATCGCCTGCTCCCTTGGCGGTCCTTCCGGCGAGGAAGGGGCGTCGACAGACGGAGCAGCGGCGCGCCGTTTTTGATGCCTTGATGGCCAAGGCGGATCATCCGACTGCGGTTGAGGTGTTCATGCGTGTGAAGGGGCGGTTGCCCTCGATTTCGCTCGCGACGGTTTACAACTGTCTCGACACGTTGGTGGAGTGTGGGGTTGTACGCATGGTGCACCGCGATCGCGAGCCGTCTCGCTTTTGTGCGAACCTCAAGGATCATGCGCATTTTTTCTGCACGCACTGTGGTTCCGTGACGGACCTGCCGCTTCGAAAGCCATTTGATGCTGGGAGTTTGTGGGATTTGCCTGAGGGAGTCTCTGTGCTTCAGCAGGACACGACGTTCCGCGGTCTTTGTGGGACATGCGCTGCCTCCAAGGACGGAGTTGTCGCTCCTGAAACGGGCGTCATGGTTGGCGGGGACGCGGAAGCTGGTGGTTCGGCTTCACAGGCAGTGTAGGGAAGAATGTTTGAACGATTTTATTTATGAGCCTGATCATCAAAGATCTGTACGCAAAGGTGGCCGGAGGTGGAGAAATCCTTCGGGGATTAAACTTGGAAATTGAGAAGGGTCGCGTTCATGCGGTGATGGGGCCAAATGGATCGGGGAAGAGCACCTTGTCGAAAGTCATTTCTGGACATCCGGACTACGAAATCACGGGCGGGGACATTTTGATGGATGGTGTGAGTTTGGTCGGGATGGAACCGGACGAGCGTGCCCGCGCCGGGGTATTCATGGCATTTCAGTATCCGGTGGAGATTCCGGGGGTGAGCAACGCCAACTTTATTCGTGCGGCGCTCCAAGCGCGTTTGTCTGAGGGGGAGGAGTTTGAGGCAACGGCGTTCTATGGGGATTTGTATCGGGAAATGGATGCGTTGGAGATTCCGAGGACGTTTACGTCGCGGTCGGTGAATGAAGGTTTCTCCGGCGGGGAGAAGAAACGGAATGAGGTGCTTCAGATGGCGATGTTGAAGCCGAGGTACGCAATTTTGGATGAGACGGATTCGGGATTGGACATTGACGCATTGAAGACGGTTTCTGCGGGTGTGAATGCCCAGCGTGGACCGAGTGTGGGGATGTTGGTGATTACGCATTACCAGCGCTTGCTGGATTACATTCAGCCGGATGTGGTCCACGTGTTGGTGGGGGGGCGCATTGTACGGACGGGGCCGCCGTCGCTGGCGTTGGAGTTGGAGGAGCGTGGGTACGATTGGATTCGCGAGGAAGTGGGGCAGTCAGCCTGTGAGCTCGCTGGCGTTTGATTGAGTCGGCCCAAGCACAAAACTGAGTTAAACGAGATATGTCCGTAGAGACCCTTCAGCAGCTTGATATCGACCGTGCGCGCGGTGATTTTGCCTATCCCGAGCAGCATCAGTATGATGCGGGGTACGGATTGAGTCACGATACGATAGACTACATCTCGGGGGTGAAGGGCGAGCCGGACTGGATTCGCGAGTTTCGGCACCGTGCGCTTGACGTTTTTGAGTCGAAGCCGATGCCAACGCATTGGGCGACGCGGGATTTGGAGAACATTGAGTTTCAGAAGATTCGCTATTATCTGGCGCACGGTCAGCGTCCGACTCGGTCTTGGGAGGATGTTCCGGATGACATGAAACAGACGTTTGAGCGTCTGGGAATTCCGGAGCAGGAGCGCAAGTTTTTGGCGGGGGTGGAAGCTCAGTTTGATTCAGAGGCGGTTTATTCCAATATCAAGAAAGCGCTTGGTGATCAGGGGGTTATTTTTGTGGGTTCGACCGAGGGGCTGAAGGAGCATCCGGAGATTTTCCGCAAGTGGTTTGGGAAGGTGATTCCAACGGGAGACAACAAGTTTAGCGCGTTGAACTCCGCCGTTTTTTCGGGTGGTTCGTTCATCTACGTTCCCCCAGGTGTGAAGGTTAAGCACCCGTTACAAGCGTATTTCCGAATCAATGCCGAGAATTTCGGTCAGTTTGAGCGGACGCTAATCATTGCGGACGAGGGTTCTGAGGTGATGTACATGGAGGGATGTACGGCGCCCAAGTTTGAGACGGCCACGCTGCATTCTGCGGTGGTGGAGTTGGTTGCGATGAAGGGTGCGAAGATCCAGTATGTGACGGTGCAGAACTGGAGTTCGAATGTGTTCAATCTCGTGACGAAGCGGGCGGTGGCACACGAGGAAGCGGAGGTGAAGTGGATTGACTGCAATATTGGGTCGCGGCTGACGATGAAGTATCCGGGCGTCGTGCTCAAGGGGCGCAAGGCGCGCGGCGAGGTGATTTCAATTGCGCTGGCAAACAGCGGTCAGCATCAGGATACGGGGGCGAAGATGATTCATGCGGCGGACGAGACGACCTCGAATGTGGTTTCGAAGTCGATTTCGATTGGGGAGGGTCGCGCGACTTACCGAGGGGTGGTGCATGTGCCGCGTCATTTGAAGGGTTGTCGCAATAATACGGAGTGCGATGCGTTGTTGATTAACAGCAACAGCCGGACGGACACCTACCCAGCGATTACGGTGCGGGGGGCCCAGAATGCGGTTCAGCACGAGGCGAGTGTGAGTCAGGTGAGCGCGCAGCAGATTTTTTACATGCAGCAGCGCGGGTTGACGGAGGCGCAGGCGATGTCGTTGTCGGTGAACGGGTTTGTGAATGACTTGGTTCGGGAGTTTCCGATGGAGTATTCGGTGGAGTTGAAGCGGTTAATTGATTTGGAGATGGAAGGTTCCGTGGGGTGAGTTGGGTGGAGTTGGTTTGATTGATTTCGAGCATGGAGAAGACATTTGAAGCTGGTTGGGGGCGCGAGTTGCGTGAACGGGCGAGGGAGATGGTGGATCGGGGAAGGGCGCCGATTCGTACGGACGAGGCCTGGCGGTTTTCGCCGGTGGGTGAGTTTAGTGACCGAGCATTCGGGGCGATTCAGCCGCATGGGGAAGGCTTGGTTGAGTCGTCGCCTTTGTTTGCGCAAGGGGTTGTGGCTGCTCGGTTGGTGACTTGGAACGGCAGGCTGATTTCCTGTGATTCGCCTGAGATTGGCTGGGGCTCGTTGACAGGTTTGGCGGGTGGGGGGCATCCGGAATGGGTTCGGCGAGTGTTGGAGGATGTGTCGGCTCCGCTGGGTTCTGATCGATTTGCTGCGATTCATCGTGCGGAGGTTGAGGAGGGTGCGGTGGTTGATGTGAGCGGCGTGTTGGGTGAAGGGCGCGTCATTGAGGTGGTGCATTTCGTTGAGGGTAAATCGGTTCGAATCGCACCGTTTTGCGGGGTGCGGGTGCGCTCAGGGGCGCAGGCAACGGTGGTGGAGCGGTTTGTTGGAGTGGGTGAAGCGGACGTGACGGTCGTGGGCTGCACGCACTTGGAAGTTGAGACGGGCGGGGTGCTTCGGTATGCGTCGCTTCAAGAGTTGGGGTGCAAGACGGTTTCTGTTCAGATGAATCGCGTTTGTGTTGGTGGGGGTGGACGCGCGAGCTTGCTTGGGTTGCACCTTGGCGGGCGGGTTTCTCGGGTGGAGACAGCGGCCTCCATTTTGGGTGCGGGGGCATCGTGTGAGATGCTTTCCGCGTGTCATGCGACGGGATCTAGATGGTTTGACCAGAGAACATTACAGGATCATGTCGGTGCTGACGCGATGAGTGACCTTCTGTTTAAGAATGCGTTGGACGATGGGGCGCGCTCGGTGTTTTCGGGATTGATTCGAGTGGGCCGCGAGGCGCATCGAACGGATGCTTATCAGAAGGTGCGTAACTTGGTGCTTTCAGACGAGGCGGAGGCCAACTCGATGCCGGGTCTGGAGATTTTGGCGGATGAGGTTCGCTGTTCGCATGGCGCGACGACCGGTCAGCTTGATCCGGAGGAGTTGTTTTACCTGAAGGCGCGCGGCATTCCTGATGCGGCGGCGAGACGACTTATCACGGGAGGT
>JBIIXW010000013.1:0-40748 GCA_044347165.1 Chthoniobacteraceae bacterium | reverse complement strand
AGACTATCTGTATTCAGAGTTGATAGACTGTAAGTCGAGCCCCAAGGATTGGCAAAGGGATATCGCCTCCTCGGCGTGTGGATTGGCAATCGCGAATCCTGCCAGCACGTCTATCGCGTCCGTCAAACGATTTTCGGACTGGAGCACCTTATAAAGAGCCTCGGCGACTCGCCAGTTATCTGATTGCTCCTGGAGCAGTTCCGCTAGAATGCCAATTTCGAGATCCTTGCGTCCATTCTGACCCATAATTTCCGCAAGTGTCTCTCTCGCGTCTGGATCGCCAGGGTGGGTATTGAAGGTCGCCGAGATGATCTCGGCAGCCTTAGCCAACTCTCCTTTTGATGCTTCAAGTTTGGCTTCGCTGAGGCGGAAAAGTTTCTCTAGCTCCATAACTCAGCGGTAGCAACTGCGATGCCAAATTGGGAGCAGCTCCGCGTTGTTCACTTGTGAACGATGTATGCGTCGCTATTAATTTCGAAGCGCTTGAACGTGCTAGTCAGTGGGTATCCTATCTTTGTCCGTAAGCCAAGTTTGTGTGTAACATAATGAACGGCCATCATGTTGTTATTGGTCTGACTGTCTAACGTTTTTAGAAGGGAAGAAAGAGCAGTTAAGAAAATTCGAACTAATCCATAATGGCCGCCGATGACCCCTGCATTCATTAACTTCATGTTAAAAAAATTGTGATTCAGATTGATCTGGCCTTTTCCTTCCTTGGCCATGATGGCTGATTTTGTGAGGGCCCAAGAGTTTGACTGAATCGTCGAAGAAGTGGGGTCGTCCGATCCGAGGTAAAGAGTGTGTGCCTCCGAGAAAAGTGGGAAAGGATTTCTTTTGATAAATACGTCGGAAATGTCGGTCATCAGGACTTTTGAAAATTCATTTTTTCCCAAAAAGGAGTTGTAAATCAAAAATCGTTCGTCGTTCACCGAATAGTTGCCTAGCTTAACTTTGCAAAAGTAAATATTTGGAGTGCTAAACTTACTGATGAAAGACTCAGACAGGGAGTCGTGAAAAATAATCCCTACCAAGTTGGCGTGGCGCATCGAAACATACCAAGGGTAGATGTAGTCAAACGAGTCGGTCAAAGTGTGGTGTTGCTGACCTGATTGATTGGTGCGCTGCGGATCTGGTCTTGAGGTGAAATAGGACGTCAAGACAACGTCTCTTGCAGTTGGCGAGCGAAAGGTGGAGGTCATTTTGGTTCAGAAGGACTGCTTCACGGGTGAGGTTAATGCACAGGGGGTGTAGTCAGTGTCTCACGTTGTAATAAACCTCCGATGTCACAGCATAGTGGCGAGATGTGTTGAAGAGTTTCTGAAGAAAGTCAAAGTCCTCGCCGTCCCTATTATTATCAAACAGAAAAGATCCGAGGGACCTTTTGTAGCAGAATGAAATGCCGACGTTCGCGAAGCGAAGTTCATTCGAGTGGAGAGGTGGTAAAATAGCGCCATTTTGGTACTTCATTCGCCATACGACAAAGTCAAAGGATGCATATTTTGAGAAAAGGGTTTCGACGTATTGAGGATGTATTGTGTCGTCGTCGTCAAGAAACCCAATCCATCCTGTCGAGCACGCTCTGATTCCGACATTTCTAACGAGACCCGCCTGACCGTTAGCTGGGCCGATTAATCCTAATTTATCTATAGTGATAAAGGTTATCTTTTCGTGTCTGAAGACAGGGCCTTTCACCCCATCGTAGATTACGATGCATCGCCAGTTTGGGTTGGTTTGACGCTCGAGGGACATAAGGCACCGTAAGAGTGTTGGGCGATTGATTGAAGGTATTATGAAGGTGATGAGTTCATTCATGACGTAAGAGCAACGCTAGGAGCCAACATATCAACACAAAAAACCCTGCCCGAGGGGGCAGGGTTTTTAAACTCAAAGTAGTTCTTCGGCGCTACTGACCTTGAATCAAGCGCAGTGCAATCTGCGACGAGCTGTTGGCTTGAGCCAGCATGGCCGTCCCTGACTGAACAAGTATCGAGTTTCGCGCTAAGCGGGTGGATTCTTGGGCGACGTCCACATCGTAGATGCGACTGTTTGCAGACTCCAAGTTAGTCATATTTACTTCAAGCGCTTCCAAGGCGTGTTGAAGGCGACTGGACTGAGCTCCATTGGTTGCCCTCATCGTGGCTAGCTCTTGGAGGGCGTCAGTAATCACGCTGAGCTTGTCGCTTGATAAACCAGCGAGGGTGGTTGAAGTAAGAACTGAACCGATCCCAGCAGAGGTCCCAGTGAGTTGGGATTGATGAATGACCATTTCTTGAGACCCATCATCAGTGAGAAACACGTCGAGGGACCCTGCGAAGGAACGACCAAAAAGAGAGATTCCGTTGAACTCTGCTTGTTGGAACTGGTTGTACTGAGCGACCAAATTGGTGAACTCGGTGTCGTAGTTTGCTTTGTCCTCTGCTGATTTCGTTACGTCACCGTACATCGTTGCCAACTCACCGATACGGGAGAGGACGGAGTTTGCGGATGCCATCACGCCATCCTGCGTTTGGAGGAAGGACAGCGCGTTTGAAATGTTCGTCGCCTGAGCTTGGCTGCGCTTGAGGGCTGCGGTCAGCTTCATGGAGACTGCGAGGCCGCCGGCGTCGTCGGAGGCTTCTGCGATGCGGGAGCCGCTCGAGAGGCGGGCTAAGCTTTTCTGCAAAAGGGTGTTGCTTTTGCTGAGGTTGAGCGCCGAAAGGGACGCTGCCGTGTTCGTGTTGACTACGATACTCATGAGGTTTGTTTGAGAGGTTGGAGACTTCCTTGTCTTTCCAGAGAAATACTCTGTACGAGGGATTTATCGGGAGGACTCAGGGATTCATTTAGTACTTTTTTTGAAAAACTTTGAAAAGCTTGGAAATTCACCGCGCCTCTGAGCTTTTGGCGCCGACTCCGTACAGGCGGATAAAGTCGGCGTCGCTTCGCACCCATGCGGGGTCGTTGAGGTCACCCAGTCCGGGCGAGACGTGCACGATATTCAGCGGGTAGACCACGATCTGCATGCCGAGGCGCTTGGCGTCCAGCGACGCAGCCAAATCATAGTGATGGAAGCGGAAAGTTTCGTTAAATGCCCAACCGGTTCTCAGCGCTGACTCGGTGTGAACCGCGAGAAACAAGCCGTCCAGCAGGTCCACGGGTGCTGGGGTTGTTCCGTAGACCGAGGTCGAGAAACCCGAGCCGTCCGTTGAAGGGTGCTGGACCGCTCCGCGCCACGTTTCCCGCGAACACATCCGGTGCCAGAGGGTGGGCGACGTGATCGTTGGTTGGCTACCTCCTGCGACACCGATGAGTTCCGCGCCAAAGGCGTTTCGCGCGCGGCCGAGCTTCGCAATCAGGTTGGCGTCGTCGATGTAGACGTCGTCATGGCAGAAGATGATGAAATCGTACCCCGATTGGGAATATTCACGGAACTTCGCATTATAGACTTCGGGCAGCCCCTTTTTGTTCGCGTAAGTGATGTCGAGATCAACCGAGCCTTTTCCCGCGCCGAGGACGGATTGGAAACTTCTGAAGAGGAGAAGCTGGTGGCGCTCTTTTTCTGTTTTGGCGGATGCGCTGACAATGAGCACGCGTCCGACTGGTTTGCTCGAGCGGCGAGATTCGCCTCGAAGCAGGGCGAGCCCTTTTCTCGAGCATTCCTGCGCGCGATGGGAGTCACCAGCGGCTTTCAGCGTGTTCGCGAGCGCAAACTGGAGTTCAGCGGTTTCGCTGCCTCCGTGGTTCAGAGCTTCCTCAAGCACGACAGCGGCTTCGGAGAGCCCTCTCTGAACGGCGGCATTGGCTCGGTCGGCGGCGAGGCGCGGCGAGGGAGCTCCAGGGAACCGGATGGAGGCGAGGTCCTCCGAGCACGCTTTCCAATCCCCGCGCGATTCGCTGAGTTTTGCGTTCACCCAGAGAGACCAGCCTTGCGTCAGGGGGCCCGATTCTTTGTTGATTCGGCAGATCGAGCGCGCTCTCGCGACGTGTTTTGCGGCTGACGCGACGGAGTTTCCGAGCAGCGAGTCCCAGTGGGCGATTTGGTTCCAGCGGGTTGATGTATTATCTCGAGTCTCGGTTTCGCCCAGCGCTTCGCGCAGCGTTTCTGCGGCGATTTGAAAGGACTTTCCGAGGGTTGATTCCATCCAAGCAACGGCATTTTCGGGGTCGACTTCCGCAAATCCTTTTGGCGTATGGATGACAAGGTTTGCTCGGCAGTGAACTGCTTGAGCAGCCAGCGCGTCGGGCGCGGAGAATGCGGCGTTGCCGAAGGTTGAGAGGAGGGCGTGGCGGTCCATCCAGAGGCGGCTCCCATTGGGTTCTCCTGCGATGGGTAAAACAGGCACTCCCTGTCGTGCAAAGTCGGTGTAGTCCGCTGCGAATTTTTCATCCACGGCCAGCGCGACATCGCTCCAGCGGGCCGATTTCTTAGCGTGTCGGAGCATTGCCTCGGCGGAGCGGGGATCCGCAGGGAAGCAGATGAGCGCGTCAGGGAGGCGGCGTGGTTCGTCGGCTGGTGACGGGGTGAGGTAGAGTGCTGGGCATCCCGTGCAGAACACGTCTGTTTCAGGGGATTTTTCGCGATAGAGGGCGGCGCGCGATGGATGAGCGACGGCGATTGTATCTCCAGCGAATGTTTGGAGGAGGGGAGCGTCCTGGTCTGGGCTGAGGTCCCAAAGCCAACCGGCTTCTCCGAGTTTTTCGCGGGAGATACCGCAGTAAGCGTTGAGGAGCGAGTGGAGGCTTCCGGCGAGGTCTGCAACCGGGGCTCCGCCAGAGTCAGGGACGAGTGCCATTCCCCGCGTCGAGCATCTGGGGTGCCATCCGGCCTGCTATCGGAGATGCCGTTCGGGATTCGGGTGATTCGTTGGTGGGCTTGCGGGGCCAGATGCCGAGTTGTGGTGTCGGTGCGGCGTCCACTTTCTACGGATGCGCGATGGAGGGATTGGTAACAATATCTGACATGGATTCACGAGACGCGCTTTTGGCACTTCATCTGGTACCGACGCTGGGGCCGGTTCGTGGGCGGCGATTGCTGGAGATGTTTGGTTCGGCGGAGGGGGTGCTTCGGGCGCGTCCTTCGGATTTGGAGCGGGTGGTTGGGGTGGGGCCGCATTTAGCCCGCGAGATTGCAGGGGCGTTGGAGTTGGGAGAGTGGGAGAAGGAGCGGGGTCGGATGGAGGAGTTTGGAGCGTGGTTTTTGACGGAGGACGATGTGGTTTACCCGCGTCTTTTGCGGACGTTGCCGAATGGGCCGTTGGGGTTGTTTGTGAACGGCTCGTTGGTTGAGGGGGACAGCCACGCGGTTGCGATTGTGGGGTCGAGGAAGACGACGGTCTACGGGATGGAGACGGCGAAGCGGATGGCGTTTCAGTTGGCGAGTGCGGGGTGGACGGTGATTAGTGGGTTGGCGCGCGGGATTGATACGGCAGCGCATCAGGGGGCGCTGGCGGCGGGTGGGCGGACGGTGGCGGTTATTGGATCGGGATTGGCGGACCTGTACCCACCGGAGAACGAGGCGCTGGCGGATCGAGTGCGGGGCGCGGGGGCGGTGGTGAGTGAGTTTCCGATGCGGTTTCCACCGAATCCACAGACGTTTCCGTATCGGAACCGGATTGTCGCTGGGTGGTGTCAGGCGTTGCTAGTGGTCGAAGCGGGCTTGCAAAGCGGCGCGTTGATTACGGCGAACTTAGCGGGAGAATATGGGCGAACGGTGCTGGCTGTTCCCGGGCCGATCGACCGTCCGACGTCGCATGGTGCGAACCGGTTGATTCAGCAGGGGGCGAAGTTGGTGCAGACAGTGGAGGATATTTTGGAGGAACTCGAACAGCTCCCGCTGGCTCCGGTGCCGGATGGGGGGCGATCCTGCGGGGTTCAGCGTGAGGGCGCTATGCGTTCTCCAAGTGAGGAGCAACCGGTGGTTGCGGCGGCGGGGCCGTCAGCGGTGCTTACGGATACGGAGCGACAGGTTTTGGATGCGCTATCAAAGGAACCTTCAGCGATTGATTTTTTGGTGGAACGGTTGGATCTACCGGTGCGTGCGATTTCAGCTGCGCTGATGGGGTTGGAGCTGAAGCGTTGCATTCGCGCCTTGCCGGGTCAGTCATTTGTGCGGCTGCATTGAGCGGGTGGCCGTACGGTGCAGAGCCTCGTGGTGGCGGGGTGGCGTGGGAGTCCGGTGGTGTTGTCACTTGCGCTCCTCAACCACCGGCCACAATGTTGCATGCCTCCGGCACGCGGCGGATTGGCCAATCTGAAATCAGGGATGAAGGGTCATCGGGATTTCGTTATTTGAAGAAGATTTGGATGACAAGGATGGCGACGATGTTCACGACCTTGATCATCGGGTTGATGGCGGGACCGCTGGTGTCCTTGTACGGGTCGCCCACCGTGTCGCCCGTGACGGAGGCGGCGTGAGCGGGGGAGTGTTTTCCGCCGTGGTTGCCTTCTTCAATGAACTTCTTGGCATTGTCCCATGCGCCGCCAGAGGAGGTCATGGCAATCCCGACGAAGAGACCGGTGACAATCGTACCAACGAGGACGCCGCCGAGAACGGTGGGTCCGAGCGCTGGCGTCGCCGCGACGGCCACAACGAATGCGACAGGCAAGAGGGCAGGGAGAATCATTTCGCGAAGGGCGGCCTTGGTGACGATGTCGACGCAACGTCCGTATTCTGGGGTGTCTTCGCCCTTGAGGATTCCCGGACGTTCGGCGAGTTGGCGCCGCACTTCGGTGACGACAGCACCTGCGGCTTTGCCAACGGCGTCCATGCTGAAAGCGGAGAACAGGAAGGGGAGCAGACCGCCGATGAAGAGGCCGATAAGGACTTTTGGATCGTTGAGCGAGAACTGGATGGCTGCTTCGGAGAACTTACCGATGTGTTGCAAATGCGCTTTGAGTTCTTCGACGTACGAGCCGAAGAGCACGAGTGCAGCCAGACCTGCGGAGGCGATGGCGTAGCCCTTCGTCACGGCTTTCATGGTGTTGCCGACGGCATCGAGTTCATCGGTGATGGCGCGCACTTCCTTGGGTAATCCGCTCATGACGGCGATTCCGCCCGCGTTGTCCGTGATCGGGCCGAATGCGTCGAGGGAGATGATGATGCCGGCCATGGAGAGCATCGCCATGACAGCGACGGCGACGCCGTAGAGGTGGCCGAAGTGGTAGGAGGCGAGAATGGCTCCGCCGATGAACAGGACGGGGAGCGCGGTGGCGTGTTGTCCGATGGCGAGTCCTGCGATGATGTTGGTGGCGTGGCCTGTTTCCGAGGCTTTCGCGATTTTGCGGACGGGACCGTACTCGGTGGAAGTGTAGTAGTTGGTGATGGCGACCACGATACCGGTCATGAGAATACCGATGAGGGCGCAGCCGTAGATCTCTGACGCGGTGTGATCGACGCCGTTGATTTGGAGTCCGGCTCCGAACAGGCTGTTGGTGAGCGGGTAAAGGACACCCGCGGAGACGAGGCCGCTGACGGTTACGGCAGTGAGGAGTGCGCTGGCGGGTTTGCCACCGGCGACGTTGACGTACAGGATGCCGAGGACGGCGCCGAGGATGGAGATTCC
Source organism: Chthoniobacteraceae bacterium (assembly GCA_044347165.1). Classification (GTDB taxonomy): domain Bacteria; phylum Verrucomicrobiota; class Verrucomicrobiia; order Chthoniobacterales; family Chthoniobacteraceae; genus JBEEPE01. The sequence continues at coordinate 33,207 of JBIIXW010000013.1, read as the reverse complement.
GCCAAGGACGAAGGGGTAGACGAGGGCGGCGTGGTTGCCTTTGACGGTGAGGGTGGCGATGAGAATGGCACCGATCAGAGAAACGGCGTAGGTCTCGAACACGTCGGCCGCCATCCCTGCGCAGTCGCCGACGTTGTCGCCGACGTTGTCTGCGATGGTGGCGGGATTGCGGGGATCATCTTCATCGAGGTTGCTCTCGATTTTGCCGACGAGGTCTGCTCCGACGTCGGCGGCCTTGGTGTAGATTCCGCCGCCGAGGCGTGCGAAGACGCTGATGAGACTTGCCCCGAGGGCGACGCCGATGAGGCAGTTGTCCATGCTGGCTGCTTCGCCGAGGACTTTCTTGGTTCCGAGGAACACGGCGCCGACGGAGAGAAGGGCGAGACCGACGACGAGGAGTCCGGTGACGGCGCCACCGTTGAATGCGGCTTTGAGGGCGGGGTGAGTCCCGATGGTGGCGCTTTGAGCGGTGCGCACGTTTGCGAGAACGGCGACGCGCATTCCGATAAATCCGGCAGCGAGCGAGCAAACCGCTCCGAGGACAAAGCCGATGGAGGTTGCGGTGTCGCGGGCCATGAAGAGAACGCCGGCGATGATGGCGCCGATCACGCTGATGGAGGCGAGTTGCCGGTTGAGGTAGGCGGCTGCGCCTTCTTGGATGGCTCCGGCGATGGAGCGCATTCTTTCAGCCTCGATTTTTACTCCGAGGATGGAGCGGACAAGGAGGACAGCGATGATGAGTCCGACGGCGGCGCATCCGATGGAGATGGCGACACCGGAGTCCTCGAGGAGTTGGCGGAGGGCTTCTTGAGACATGTTGGGGTTGGGGGGTTAGTGGTGGAAAATCTTTCTGGGGAGGGCTAAAGGGCGCTGATGATGACCTCGTGGAGGCGGATGTGGAGCAAAAATCACGCGTGGCGTGAGAGCAGGGAAAGAATGGCTTTTTGAGCGTGGAGGCGGTTTTCGGCCTGATCGAAGATGGTGCGTGCGTGGGTTTCGAGCACGTCCTCTGTGATCTCCTTGCCGCGGTAGGCGGGCAGGCAGTGCATGACGAGCGCATCTGGCGCGGCGAGGTCGACGATTTCCTTGGAAATCTGGAAAGGGGCAAGGAGACGGAGACGGTCTGCGGCTTCGGCTTCTTTGCCCATGCTCACCCACACGTCGGTGTACAGCACGTCGGCACCGGAGACGGCGGCTTTGAGATCGTCTGTAACAACGACGCGCGCGCTTGAGCCGAGGCTTTGGAGGAGTGCTTCATCGGGCTGGAAGCCTTTCGGGGCGGCGATTCGGAGTTCGAAGTCGAGTCGGGCGGCGGCCCAGATCCAGGAGCGGGGAACGTTGCAGGCACCGTCGCCGACGAAGCAGACGGAGCGACCTTCGACGCCCCCGAGTTTTTCGCGGATGGTTTGGAGATCGGCGAGGATTTGGCAGGGGTGTTCGTCGTCGGTGAGAGCGTTGATCGTGGGGATTCCGGAGAACTCGGCGAAATCGACCACGTCCTGCTGGGCGTAGGTGCGGATGATGGCTCCGTGGAGCATGCGGCCCATGACGCGGGCGGTATCGCGGATGGGTTCGCCGCGTCCGAGTTGGATGTCGGTTGCGGAAAGGAACATGACATCTCCGCCGAGTTCGCGGACGCCGACCTCGAAGGAGACGCGGGTTCGGGTGGAGGATTTGCTGAAAATGAGAGCCCAGCACTGGCCGGTGAGCGGTTTTTCGTCATGGTGACCGCGGGTGGCCTTCATGACCTCAGCGAGTTCGAGGACCTGATAAATCTGGTCCCGGTCCATGGCTTCGATGGAAAGGAGGTTTCTCATGGGATTCGGGTGGTTGGGCGTTCCGAGGCGGTGATGCGGGGTCAGTTCCGTGGTTGGATCGAATCGAGCACGGAGGCGGTGATGCGGGTGGCCTCGTCGATTTCCTCGCGGGTCACGTTGAGGGCGGGCAGCCAGCGAATGGTTGCCGGGGCGGAGGGAACGGTAAGCAGGCCGGCGTCTTGCAACTTTTCCACCACCGCGACGGCGGGGAGTTTCCCGGGTGGCAGTGTGAGGTGTTTGCCGAGGTGTTCCGTGTTGAGTTCGATGCCCACGAGGAGGCCGTGTCCGCGAACCTCTTTGATGAGGGGGTGGTTGAGAGCGCGGAGTTGGGAGAGGATGTAACTGCCTTGGCTACTGGCGTTTTCGAGGAGATGTTCGTCTTCGATGATGGAGAGGACTTCGAGCGCTCCTCGGCTGACGAACGGGGTTCCTCCGAAGGTGGTGCCGTGGGAGCCTGGACCGAGCAGGTTACAGAGCGGGATGCGATCTCCCGAGCGGAGGGTGATTTCGCGGTCAGAGATCCAGACTGCGCCGATGGGCAATCCACCGCCAAGGCCTTTTGCCCAAGAGACGGCGTCGGGTTTGAGGTCTGGGGCGGCTTGCTCCCAACCGTGCCAGTGGCCGGTGCGGCCGAAGCCGGCTTGCACCTCGTCAATGAGTAGGAGGAGGTTGCGTTGTTTCGCGAGGCGCGCTGCGCCGTGGAGAAACTCCGCGGAAGCTGCGCGGATTCCGCTCTCGCCTTGGATGGCTTCGGTGAGGATTGCCGCGGCTGAGGGGTCACTTTTGACCGATTCTTGGAGGGCTTGCAGATCGTTGAACGGGATGTTTTTGAATCCCTGTGCGAGCGGTTCGAACCCGTGGCGGACCTTTTCCTGTCCGGTGGCGGCGATACCGGCGAGGGTTCGTCCGTGGAACGAGTTCAGCATCGAGATGATGGTGAACTTTGGGGTCGGGGTAGTGTCTTGATCACCAACGGGGTTAGGGAGTGAGTCGGAAAACCCGAGTGCCTGATTGCCGAACTTTCTCGCGAGTTTGTAGAGCGCTTCGTTGGCTTCTGCACCGGAGTTGCAGAAGAAGACTTTGCCGTGACCTCCCATGAGGCGAACGATTCGCTCGGCCAAAAGTGCTTGTGGGCGAGAGAGGTAAAGATTTGAGACGTGCAGTAGGGTCTGCGCTTGCTCGGTGATGGCCGCGACGATTTTCGGGTGGGAGTGTCCCACGGAGGTGACGGCGATTCCGCTTCCGAAATCGAGGTAGCGTTTGCCGTTTTCATCCCAGACTTCGCGTCCGGCTCCACGATGGAAACGCAGGTCGAAACGCCCGTAGGTGGGCACGACATAACGGTCGAACAGATCGCGGGTGGAGGTGGTTCCTGACATGGCGAAGACGATTTCGGGGAAACGGTTGATGATACGTTGCGGCTGGGTGGTGAAAAGCAAAAGGTCTGTTGCGGAGGCGTTGCTGCGGGGTGTCGGGCGGTGGGGTGTTTCAGGTGGGAGGTGAGGTCTAACGACCAGACGTGCAGCGTGGGACGATGGATGAGCAGAGCGCATGAGTGGATTTATTCCGGCACACGGCGGGTACGAGGAACTGATTTCCTTTCGGAAGGCGCGGGTCGTCTATGACGGCACGGTGCGTTTTTGCGAACGGTTCTTCGGCAGACGAGATCGCACGGTCGGCCAGATGGTGCAGGCGGCGAGGTCTGGGAAACAAAATATCCTCGAAGGGTGCATGGCTAGCGGTACTTCCAAGGAGATGGAGATCAAGCTAATCAACGTGGCGCGCGCGAGCTTGGAGGAGTTGCTGGAGGATTACCGCGACTTTTTGCGCACGCGCGGCGAGCCCATCTGGGAGAAGCGGTCGCGCGAGGCGCTGTTTGTGAGAAAAATCGGGGCGAGAAGCGATGTGTCGTATGAGTCGTATAGGACCTATGTGGACAGCCGGTCTGCGGCGGTGGTGGCGAACATCCTGATCTGTGTCATCCACCAGACCAACTACCTCCTTGACCGGCAACTGCGTGCGCTGGAGAGAGCTTTTCTCGAGGAGGGAGGTCTGCGCGAACGGATGAGTCGTGCTCGAATCGAATCTCGGCGCAGTCAGCAGCGAGCGTGGGAGTGATGGAGCGCTGAGGGTGGGATCTTTGAAAAATCACGGGGAGGGAGGATGGGTCGTAGGGGACCTATGGGGGAGACTGAGGGAGATGGGTCGCATGGGTCGTAGGGGACCTATGGAGGGAGACTGAGGGAGATGGGTCGCATGGGGCGTAGGGGACCTATGGAGGGAGACTGAGGGAGATGGGTCGTATGGGTCGTAGGGGACCTATGGGGGAGACTGAGGGAGATGGCTCGCATGGGGCGTAGGGGACCTATGGGGAGGGGCTGAGGAAGCGTCTGGGGTGGGGAGGGTGTGGTTGCTGCTTTTGGGGGTGGGGTCTCCCATGAAAACTTTGTTTGCATCTCTGCTGGTGTGGTCGGCGTCGGTGATGGCTCAGACCCCGTACGGAAACCTTCCCGAGGCGAAGGCGCCGTATTATCGAGTGCGGTTTGAGGCGTCAGATCGTGCGGGAGAGTTGATTTTTCCGGTGAGCTATACGGTTTGGGTTCCGCCAAGCGCAAAGACATTGCGCGGGGTGATCGTCCACCAACACGGGTGCGGAGAAGGCTCGTGCAAGTCGGGGCAAACGGGAGCCTATGATTTGCACTGGCAGGCGCTCGCAACGAAGCACGATTGCGCGCTGCTGAGTCCGTCTTACGAGCAACCGGAGAAGGCCAACTGTCAGATGTGGTGTGATCCGCGCAATGGCTCCGATGCAGCGTTTCAGCGGGCATTGAAGGAGTTGGGGGCCATGTCGGGGCATCCGGAGATGGCCGCGGTACCTTGGGCGTTGTGGGGGCACAGCGGCGGTGGCCATTGGGCTGGGGGCATGGTGTTGCTGCATCCGGATCGCGTTGCGGCGGCGTGGTTAAGGTCGGGGGTGCCGATGGTGAAGGACGTGGACGGTAAGCCGAAGGCGTATGAGATTCCTGAGGCGTCCCTGAAGGTGCCGGTGATGTGTAACTTGGGCACAAAAGAGGGAGTGACGGTGAAAGAAGGACGGTTTGCGGGGGTGTGGCCGGGGGTGGAAACGTTTTTTGGGGAGATGCGGTCGCGCGGTGCGTTGGTGGGCGTTTCGGCGGATCCGTTGACGAGTCATGAGTGCGGAAACCAGCGGTATTTGGCGGTGCCGTGGTTTGACGCGTGTTTAGGCGCGCGACTGCCGTCGGGGGGAGGCGGGGCGTTGAGGGAGGTTGGCGCGAGCTTTTCTTGGGTGGCGCCCCTGTACACGGGAATGGGGGAGGTGGTGGAAGCGGTGGAGGCGGCGAAGTTTTCGGGAGATGTGAAGCGAAGTGTTTGGCTGCCGGGAGAATCCGTGGCGCGGATGTGGGGGAGATACGTTCGAGATACGGCGATTGGCGATAGCACACCGCCGCCCGCACCTCGGAATCTCAGGGTGGACGGGGCGCAGTTGAGTTGGGAGGCAGACGCGGATTTAGAGAGTGGGCTCGCTGGGTTTGTGATCGAGCGCGATGGAGTGTTTTTGGCGAATGTTCCGGAACAGGCGAAGAACCCGTTTGGGAGACCGCTTTTCCAGAACCTTCAATACAGCGATACTCCCTCGAATCCGTTGGTGCAGATGCAGTTTACGGATCCCAAGCCGGAGGCTGGGCGCAAGCATCAGTACCGAGTGATTGCGGTGAATACCGTGGGATTACGTTCCAAGTAACCGCTCCCAACAGATCTTGCTGCGCTTGCGGCGAAGGGCAGAGCTGAAAAGGAGAACTCTACGGAGCGATTTCCTTTCGGGCTTTGGCGAGTGTTTCTGCGACAGATACTTCTTTGCCGTTGTTGCGTTTACTTTCCTCTGAGGCGGCCATGAAGGCGTAGATTTCTTGGGTCTCTTCCGGGGTGACGGGGGGGCGTCCGGTTTTGAAAAAATCGACAATCGCAGCAAGCAGGGGGTCGTATCCTTCGTAGGCACCGAGGTTTTTATCTCCTTGGGCGGTTTGAGCGACTCCGCCGTAGCCTTTGCGGTCTTTCCCATTTTCTTGGCGGAAGATGCCGGTTCGGGAGTTCTTCCAAACGCCTTTGACCACGACTTTTCCGTCCGCATCGACGGAGCGTTGCACGGTTTGGCAACCGGGGCCCATTGCGGTGAACAGGCTTTCGCAGCCGTGAATGCCGTACCAGAAAAGCTCTGGATGAGTGGGTTCGAGGTTCACGGGGCTGAAGGTTTCGACGGAGTTCACCTTTCCGAATGCGCCGTTGCGCGTGTCTTGTGTGGAGCGTCCGTAACGCAGCGAGGATGAGCTAAATACGGGGACATTTGCTTTTTCGGCTTCGGCGAAAATGCGGATGACGTCGGCGAGGGAGGCGGCGACGGGTTTATCGATGAAGACGGGTTTTCGTGCGCGGAGAACGGGCCGGATTTGTTCGAGGTGGACGCGACCGTCGTTGGATTCGAGGAGGACGGCGTCGACTTTGCCGAGGAGCGTTTCGATGGAATCGACGATTTCGACGTCGAGAGCCTTGATTTTCTCGGTGTATTCGGGGACGCGTTTCGTGCTGCTTTCGATGTCCTTACTGCCTTGGGGGTAGGCGGCGACGACGCGCACGCCTTCGAAACGTGGTTTGTCGGCGGGATTTTTGGGTCCGCGGTTGAGGGTCTGGGTGAATGCGATGGAGTGGGAGGTATCGAGGCCGATGATGCCGACACGAATCTCCTTTGGGTTTGGGGATGGTGTGGATTGCGCCTTAGCGGGGAGGGCTGCAGCGGTCAGGACTGCGAGGGACGCTGCGAGGGAGGAAATCGCTTTCATGCTTGGTGGAGAGCGTGTTCTGTTCCGCCGTTTGGGGCGCGTGTGGGTGAGGTGGGCGGTTGGGACAAAAAAGACGCCACCGTGGTGACGGTGGCGTCTGACTGGCGAGCGGTTGCTCAGATGGCGCTTACGCCCTTATTTGCAGCAGGTTTTGCAATCACTCTTTTTGCATTTCGCGCAGGTCTCGCAAGACTTGCAGCATTTGCTGCAGGACTTGTCTGATGCCGGTGCGGCTGCGAATGCCGACCCGAAAGTCAGGGCGGCGAGTGTGACTGCTGTGATGAAGGTTTTCATAGGTTTTATGTCTTGAAGTTTAGCCGGATTTTGATGGATTCTGGCGCGTTCCATCTCGGTTTTAAGCGAGGGAACGAGGAGGTGCGTTCGGAGCGCAACAAGTGTGAAGGGTCACAGAAAGGTCTCGACGAAGCGGTTGGGGCGACGGCGCTGAGGCTGCGTGGTGAACGGGATTGAGGGGGGATGTAAGGTGCGGCTCGGTGAGTTCGAGCGACGGGGCGGGATGGTCGTTCTGGGCTTGGGTGGAAGGGGCGGGATTCGAGGTGTCTTCCTTGGCGAGATACGAGGCACCGGAGCAGCAGGGCGACGCGTGGTTTTCAGGCGTCGGAGCGGGTTGGGAATCGCCGTGGGAAACGTTTTGAGTGAGATGGCAGCAAGTTGGTGCCTGAGCAAGGGTGCCGAAGCAGCAGACTTTCAGAAGCGGGATGGCGGCCCAGAGGAGCATGCTCGTGAGGAGCAGGTGCAGGCGTGGGCGCGAGTTCATGTGGGTGATGACAGCTTGGAGTGCGCCAGTGTTCAAAGGTTCGGGAGATTTTTTGGAGCGTCCGGATCAACGGATTGCGCGATGAAGTGGGGGAAGGAGGTGGACGCATGCGGATTGAGATGGTGATGACGCAAAGGACGATGATGGGTGAGCTTGGTGGAGGGGTGCGGCGTTTGGCTGCGGATCTTTGTGGGCGTGGTCATGAGGCGGGGGTTGCGGTGTTGGGGCGCCGCGGGGGTGGGGTGCGAGGGGAGGTTTGTGTTGGACGGATTGCGGGTGATGGCGGCGTGTTGCACTTTCATTTGGAATCGAGGCGGCGACTGGTGGGGTGTTTTCGTGCGTTGGGGCGACTTCGGGTGCCTGCGGTTTTCACTTTTCATGAGCCGTGGGTGATGGGCGGTGCGGGGCATGCGCCGGGGTGGTGGATTACGGAGTGGGCGGCGCGTTGGGCGGCGCGTCGGTGGGGATTTGGGGTTCCTGGCGGTGGTGTGGTGATGACGGCTTCGCATCCGTGGGGTCGGTATTGGTTTCCGCAGCGGGAGTGGACTTCGCCGATGCTGGATGGGACGGGGGATTTGACGGGTGGGCGGGTGTGTGGGAGTGGTCGGACGGTGGTGTTGCTGGTGGGGTCAGGGGTGACGGGGCTGGAGGGTTGGGTTCGGGGGTTTGAGTGGGAGGTTCGGCGGCGGGTGCCGGGTGGGAGGGTGGTGTTGGTTGCGGGGGATTTGTATGGGGCGGGGGGTGGGGCGGTACCGGATTGGAAGCGGGTGCCGAAAGGGGCGGTCTTGGCGTTGATGCGGAGGAGTCGGGTGATTTGTTGTGTGGGTTGGGGGAGTGGTTCGGCGGAGCCGTTCCGTGATGCGGCGTCGGTGGGGTTGCCGATGGTGGCGGAGGAGGGGACGATGGCGCGGTGGTGGTTGCGGGCGGGGACAGCGGGGCTGATTGTTGGGAGGGAGCGGATGGCGGAGGCGGTGGTGCGGTTGTGTTTGGATGACGGGATGTGGCGTCATCTTTCGACGGAGACGATGCGGATGCATGCAGAGGGGACTCGTTGGGATGCGGCGCGATGGTTTGAACGGGTGTATCGGCTGGTTTTGCGGCAGCGTGGCGAGGGGGTGTCGACGGGATTTCGTTTGCTTGGAATTCGCGGGGGAGGCGGTTAACTGGCGGGATGAGAAACGTGGGAAAAGGAAGGATGCGGGGCGTGCCCGGGCTGGTTGTGTTCGTTGCGATGCTCCTTGGGGAGGTGCGCGGGGATGCGGGGGGAGGCAAGAGAGCGGGTGAGGGGGTTCCGGTGAGGACGGATTTTGGGGTGGTGCCGGCGATGGCGAAGGTCGAGGGGGAGTTGAGTTTGGAGAAGGCGGTGGAGATTGCGTTACGCCAGAATCCCGATGTGGCGCGGGCGTTGAAGGACATTCAGCGGGCGCAGGGTCAGATTGTGGAGGCGCGTGCGGATGCGTTGCCTCGGGTGGCGATGACGGCGAGTTTTGATTACACGGACCCGGAGCTGCGCTATTCGTCGTTGGCGCCTGGGGCGAGTGTTTTGGGAGGATTTAACCGAGCGAGCAACAGTTTGATTCATTATCAGAACAAGCAGTGGCGGGTGGAGTTGGGGGTGCGTCAGAACGTGTATTCGGGGGGGCGGATTACGGCGCAGCGGGAGGTTGCACGGATTGCGCGGGATGAGGCGTATTATGCGTTGCGAGCAACGATTGACCGGACGATTTCTGCGGTGCGGGTGATGTATTCGAGGGTTCTGGCGGCGCGCGCGATGGTTGAGGTTTCGGAGGAAGCGGTTCGGCTGGCTGACGAACAGTTGTCGAATGCGACGAGTCGGTTCAATGCGGGGACGGTGCCGCGGTTCAACGTGCTGCGGGCGGAGGTGGAGGTGGCGAATGTGAAGCCGGCGCTGATTCGGTCAAAGAATGAGTACCTGATTTTGCGGTTGGAGTTGGCGAAGTTGTTGGGATTAACGCCTTCGATGGACGGGGGGGCGTTGTTGAGGTGTTCCGGGGAGTTGCCGGATGTTTCGGGTGCGCCGGATCTTTCGGCGGCGGTGCAGTTGGCGCGGGCGCGCCGGCCGGATTTGAAGCAGCAGCGCGAACGGATTTTGTCGGAGAAGGAAAGCATCAAGGTGGCGTTGGCGGGGAAGAAGCCGACGGTGGAGGTGAATGGCGGGTTGCGGATGCAGCGGGATGCGTGGGATATCGACACGGAGATTCACGGTTGGTTTTTTGGGGTGACCGGTCAGTGGAACCTGTTTGATGGGATGCTTTCGGACGGACGGGCGGCACAGGCTCGGGCGCGGATGGATAGCGCACGGATTGCGTATGACGACTTGGTGCGTCAGGCGGAGTTGGAGGTTCAGAAGGCGTATGCGGATATGCAGCAGGCGCGGGAGACGGTGACGTCCCAGAAGAAGAATGTGGAGCAGGCGTTGGAGGCGTTGCGGTTGGCGAAGGAGCGGTTGTCGGCGGGTGCCGGGACGCAGTTAGAGGTGTTGGATGCGCAGGTTGCGTTGACGCGGGCGCGGACGAATGAGTTGCAGGGGCGCAGTGATTTTGCGCGGGCGCAGGCGGAGTTTGATCGGGCGACTGCGGCGGATACGGTTTTCGATGATGGGTTTAAGGATCCGCTGGCGGTTTTGGAGAAGAAGGTTTTGTCGGCGAATGTGCCGTTGCGGTCGGAGGTTCCGAAGGTGGCGCCGGTTCCGGTTTCGTCGACGGGGTCTGAGGGGGGGAAGTAGGGGCGTTTTTTGCGAGGGGGGTCTTGCGATGGATTTGCACAACTCGCGTTGGGAGGAGGACGGGGTGGCGGGGATGGAGCGGTGTCGTGAGTTTTCGGGGGCGGCGTTTGGCGTGACCCACGGATTTATTCCTCGGGTGGCTGCGGTGGATGTGACGGGATTGGAGCGGGAGGAGGCGATTCGTGTCTTGGAGCCGCATCATCACCGGTTGCTGGCGACGGACGGGCATTCGGGGAAGGAGTTAATTTTGTGCGAGCAGGTGCATGGGAATCGGGTTGCTACGGTTCGGGGTGGATTTGGGGAGGGGGGAGATTTTCACCCGGGTGCGGATGGGTTGGTGACGGATGATCCGCGGTTGGTGTTGGGGATTTACGTGGCGGATTGTTGTGCGGTGTATTTGGCGGATCCGTATGCGCGGGTGGTGGCGCTGTGTCACTCGGGGAAGAAGGGGACCGAGCTTGGGATCGTGAAGGAGGCGGTTGGGTTGATGCGGAATGCGTTTGGGTGCAAGGTGTACAACTTGGTGGCGGCGCTGGGGCCTTGCATTCGTCCACCGCATTACGAGGTGGATTTTGCGGCGGAGATTCGGCGACAACTCTCGGCTGCGGGGGTGCCTTACATTTTTGATCCGGGGGTTTGCACGGCTGCGCGTGCCTCTCGGTATTACTCTTACCGCACGGAGAAAGGAAAAACCGGACGGATGTTGGCGTTCATCGGTCTGGCTTGAAGGGGCGGGTTTACGGTTTTGGTTCCGTCGATTTCGGAGGGGGCGAATCGGCGGATTTTTCTGGGTTAGCGAGTTTGTTGAACTCGAGGGTCAGGGCGTTGAGTTTTTTTGCGACGGAGTCGCGTTCGGCGGCGAGGGTTTTGATGGTTTCGTTGGCCGTGGTGATGGAGGTGCTGGCCTTGGCGAGAGCGTCTTGCTGTTCCTTGAGGGCGGCGTTCTGTTTCAGGATGCTGTCCTTCATTTTTTGCGCGGCCTCGAGAACTTCCTCGTGCTGAGTTTTGGCCACGGAACTGGTGCGAAGTTCGGAGAGGGAACCGGTGAGGCGCAGGATTTCGGCGTCTGCGGCTTTGGCGCGTGTCGAGGTGTCGTCGAGTTCTTTGCGGACGGAGGCGATTTCTGCCTGTTGGCGTCGGGTGAGGTCCCGGAAATCGTCCTCGCGTTTCCATTGCCAAGCGCACAGGCCGCAGAGGCTGAGGAGGAGGAGCAGGAGGATGGAGAGGGGTACTGGCCGAGTCATTGCGGGTCGGCGGGTTTGACGTTGAAGCCGATTTTGGTGACGCCGCAGCGGCGGATGTAGTCGAGGACGGCGACCATGGCGCCGTGGGGGGTGGCGGAGTCCCCGCTGAGGTAGACGGGGAGATCCTTATTGAGGGCGAGTTTTTCGCGGAGCAGTTTTTCGAGTTGGTCGAGGGAGACGGGTTGTTTTTCGAAGAAGACTTGTCCGGCGGCGTTGACGGCGAGGCTGAGGGAGTCGGGTTTGAGGTTGGTTTGGGCGGAGGCGGCTGAGGGGAGATTGACGCCGACGGTCCGCTGTTTGGTCATGGTGAGGCTGACCATCATGAAGCTGGCGAGGAGGAAGAACATGATGTCGATGAGCGGCACGATTTCGAGGCGCGCCTTTTTGTGGGGGAGGGGCGAGACGAGCTTCATTTCTTTTGGGCGGTGAAGACCTCGACGTTATTGGCGGCGGTTTCGATATCGTGTTGGAGGGAGGCGACTTTGGAGTGGAACCAGTTGTAGGGGATGAGGGTGATGATGGCGATGCCGAGTCCGAATGCGGTGGCGATGAGGGCTTCGCCGATGCCGCCGGTGACTTTTTCGACGGCGAGTTCGGATCCACCGATGCTGGAGAAGCTGCCCATGATGCCGGTGACGGTGCCGAGGAGGCCTAGGAGCGGGGCGAGGGTGATGATGGTGTCCATGGCGGTCAGGAAGCGACCGGCGCGTTTGATTTCGACGCCTGCGGCGGCTTGGAGCGCGCCTTGGAGGCTGGCGTGGCGGTGGGTGATTCCGGCGCTGATGACGCGGAGGACGGGGTCTTCGGCGTTTTCGCAGAGTTTGAGTGCGTCGGAGGCGTTGCCGGTTTCGAGGGAGGAGAGAACGGAGTCGAGGAGGTCGGCGTTGCGGTGGCGGGAGAGTTGGAGCCACCACCAGGTGCGTTCGACGACGATGGCGACGGCGAAGAGGGTGACGATGGCGATGGGCCACATGATGGGGCCGCCTTTGAGGAAGAGTTCGACGAGGGCGTTGGCGAAGGGAGGCATGGGGAGTGTCATTTGAGGACGAACTTGATGGGGACGATGAAGAGCCGGGTTTCGCCGGAGGGCCAGCGCCAGTTGCGACGGATGTGGTCGCGGGCGGCGGTGTCGAGGAGGGTGTGTCCGCTGGAGGAGTCGATGCTGACGGAGGTTGGGACGCCACTGGCTTCGACGGTGACGAGGAGTTTGACGGTACCTTCGAGGCGGGCTGAGCGGGCGGAGGAGGGGTAGCCTGGGGCGGGGAATCGTCCGCCCCCGCCGCCGGAGAACAGAACGGGGGTGTTGTTGTTGGAGGGGGTGCCGGTGGAGCGAGGCGTGGATGAGGTGCGTGCGGGTTTGGAGGACGGCTGGGGTTGGGGTGGAGGTGGAGGCGGTTCTGGGCGGGGTGTTTCTGGGGGAGGGGTGGTTGGGACGGGTTTGGTGCGCTCAACGATGGGTTCGACGGGGCGCAGTTCGAGCATTTCGGGCGGTTGAAGCGGTGGGGTGATGTCGGGGAGCGCGGGGATTTCGACTTCGGCGACGGCGGGTGTCTGGGCGGGGAGGGGTTCCTCGGGGGGTTGGGGGTCAGCGGGAGGGGGGGCGAACTCTTGTTCGAGGAGGACGCGATCGCCTGGGGGTTGGTCGCCGGAGCCGAGGGTGAGGGTTGGGGAGATGGGGGTGAGGGATCCGGTGCCGCCGATGGCAAGAAAGAGGGCCGCGATTCCCGAAACCCACGCGGAGGCGAGGTTGGCGAGGGAATCCTGAACGGGCCGGATCATACGGGGGTTCGATGGGAATGCAGTGGGGCCGAAAAGACAAGGCTCCCGGCGGTCCTTGGGTGAGGACGGCCGGGAGCGGGGGCGGTTTGATTTAGAACTGGAGCGAGAATCCGGCGTACACGTTCCGCCCGTAGCTTGGATCGATGCCAGCGGACGTGATGCGGGAGTAGTACTGTTTGTCGAAGACGTTGTTTACGCCGGCCATTACGGACACCCGCTTTGTGACGGGGATTTCTGCGGTGAGGTCCCAAGTGATGTAAGAGGGAATAGCGAACTTCGAGTCATTGTCGTCCGACGCTTTATGCTTACCAACCATGGTCCCGAGGAATGAGAGTTTTGTTTTTTGAATGCCGTAAATGAGCCCCGTGCGGACCATGTAGTTGGGGGCATACATCGGGGTTACTCCATCGTTGCTTCGTTTGGTCACGGGGCTGATTCCGCCGTAGATTTCCGCTTCGAGGAGGGTGACGCTCGTGTAAAGGTTGAGGTTTCCGAACGTTGCATTGAGGTCTCGTCCTTTCAGTTGGCCCGCGATTCCAATCAGGTCGACTTGCGTGGAGGCGTCCCAGCCATAGTTGATGGTTCGTCCTACACTGCCGAGTACGCCTCCGATGAGTCCGAACCGGTTATCGAGGTCGACCACGAAGAGACTGGTGTCGTAGGTGAGCCAAGGGAGGGGACGGCCGCGACTGCCGATTTCGTAGCTCCAGCCAATGCAGGGGCTTGCGTCGGTGGTGGTTGTGCCGGGAGCGGCGACGATGGATTGGGAGAAGATGGTGGGGCGGTAGCTTTGGGAGATATTGGCGTAGATCTGTTGTTGGCGCGGCAGTTCGTAGGCGATGCCGAGTCCGAGGAGGGGTTGGTGGTCGGTTTTAGTGACGGAATCAGTGCTCAGCGCGCCTGCGCCGGTCAGACTGGTTTCGTCACTGCGTTTCCATGTTTTGGAGTCGACCGACTGGCGAATGCGTTCGAAGCGGATGCCGGGTGTGATGCTGAGGTCTCCCCAAGAAAACTTATTTTCGGCAAATGCGGAGAGGTAGGCAACGTTTCTGTCAGTATCCTGCGCGTTGAACGATTTAGAGTTGTTCAGGATTCCTGAGAGGGCGGTTGGTGTCTGGCCTTCGCGGTCTTCGCGCGGCGAGTGGAGTTGATAGATTTGAAAGCCGGCGGTTAGCGTGTGAGTGCCGCCCAATCCTTCCCAATCGTGGCGGATTCGCGGTTCGAAACCGAAGCTGTAGAAACGTTGATCCTCGATTTTGTTGAAGGCGCTTTTGAGACCCGATGGGCGGGTTCCGAAGCCGCCGCCTTGTTGTCGCCAGCTTTCGCGGGACATGTAGGCGAACCATGTTTTCACCGAGAGATCGGTGCCGGTTTGGATGTGGTGTTGGAGGTCGGCTGAGATGGCGTAGCGGGACAGGGCGAAGTGATCGTTGGGTCGGGAGATTTGGTTGGGGTTTTTGCGCCAGTCGGCGAGGGTGAGGCCGCCGGGTTCGCCGTGGGTTTCCTCATAGAGGTCGACGGAGAGCACGAGGCGGGTGTCTTTGGAGAAGGCTTGGGTTAGTTTGATGAGACCGCCGTCGAGTCGGTATTGGCTGTTTGCGTCGCGGAAGCCATCGGACTGGCGATGGTTGTAGTATCCGTAATAGCCGGTGTTGCCGCTGGTTCCGGAGAAGCTGGTGTAGTTGGAGTAAAGGCCGAAGGAGCCGAAGATGTTTTGGGTTCGGAATGCGGCGGGACGGTCTGCCACAGGCATGTGGGTGACGTAGTTGAGCACGCCGGCGGGTTGTGCGCCGTACATGAGGGCGCCGCCGCCGCGGATGAACTCGATGCGGTCGACGACATCGAGGGGCGGGGTGTAATAGGCTTCGGGGTAGCCGAACGGGTCGCAGTGGATGGGGATGCCGTCTTTGAGGACTTGGAGGAACTGGGCGCGGTCGGGGGTGCCGATTCCGCGGAAGCCGAGGCTGACGAGCGGGGTGGTTTCCTCGGAGTAGAGGAGGCCGGGGGTCATGGCGAGGGCTTGCCGGTAGTTGTTGGCTTGGACTTTTGGAAGAGCGTCGAGATCGATGACGGTGGCGCGTTTTCCGGCAAAGATGTTTTGTCCTTCTACGGCCTCAGGGAAGGGGTTTTGGATGATGCCATCGTTTTCGGATTCTCCGTAGACGGTGAGGGTGTCGAGGGTGCGTGCGGTGGCGGCTTGGGGCGTTTGAGCGAAGATCTGTGCGGGGAGGATGACCGCGCAGAGGAGAACCTGAGGGAGGAAGGATTTGGGATATTTCATGGCCATAATGGGATTGAGACTCTTTCTCAAGACGGTCCTGAGCATGGGATTTTCAGGCGGGGCGCGCAAGCGTTAATTGCGAATGAGTCGCAAGTGCAGGAGGAAGCTTTCAACGAGGCGGACTGTGCCTTGATTGAGGGGAGAGGGAGTGCCTTGCGAGTTACGGCAAATGGGGCTGAGTATCGATTTTGATGTATCATGCAGTGGGTGAGGCGGTTGTCGTTATTGAGGGTTCGGGGCGCAGGCGGTGTGCTTTGCGAGAGTTGACACGAAAAAGCCCCGCCGATGGGGCGGGGCGTAAATGTCGCAGGAGGCCTGCCTGATTCGAGGAACGCGGCGGTCTCCTTTTAGCTTGAGTTAGCGCAGTTCTTTGATGCGCAGGTTTTTCCAGCGGATTTCGTCGCCTGGGGGCTTATTGCCGATCCCGTGCACTTGGAGGGCGATGATGCCCGAGGAAGTTGCGGAGTCCTTTAGGTCTGCGGCTTTGACACCGTTGATGAAGGTTTGGAGGTGGTCGCCCTTGCACTCGATGCGCGCGGAGTTCCATTCGCCGCCCTTGAAGGCCTTGCGGGCCGCTTCGTTTTCCTTGAGGTCGAAAATCCAGCCTCGGCGAGCTTCGTCATAAATGCCTGCAGTGTAGGCGCGAGCTGAGGGGTCGATTTCGTATTGATAACCGAAAACCCGATCGGCCTTCATCTTGTAGGTTTTCCCGAGGAGTTCGAAGGAGGTGTCTTCCGTGAAGAATTGGCTCCGAAACTGCACGCCAGAGTTCATCCCTTGGGCGACTTTGAACTCGAACTCGAACACGAAATCTGCGTACCGGCGCTTTGTGCAGAGGAAGGAGTTTCCCGTGTTCGAAACGGTGCGGCCGACAATGGCACCGTCCTCTACGCGGTACTCGGCTTTGCCCGAGTGCTGTTCCCATCCCTCCAGAGAAGTGCCATTAAATAACGGAACAAAGCCTTCCTCCGCAGCGAACAAGCGAGCGGTAGCGGCGAGGATGGTCAGGGCGGAAGCGATGAATGATTTCATGAGAATCAGGTATTTTGGGTTAGCGGTTCAGGGGGGGGCGCGGGGGAGCTGTGTTATCGACCGGCAGCGGCTAGTTCCTCTTTCACCAGCGTTTCGAGGCGTCGTCCGTATTCAATGAAGTTGTTGCAGACTTCATCGTCGTTGCTGGCTTTTGAGTCGGCATCGTGGAAGACCACGACCATGTGCGGCTCGATACTGATGCCGGCGTCGTACCCGCGTGAGAAGGCGTCGCGCAGGATGCGTCGGACTTGGCCTTGACCTTCGCCGGGCCAGTTATAGTCGGCGTCGTTTTTTGCGGGGTTCCACGTTGCATCTTTCACGTGGATATGGGCGACGTGGTCGCGGACGGTGGTCCAGAACTCCCACGCGTTCTGGCGGGGCCAGGGTTGGGGGAGTTGGCGATCGGGGTTGAAAATGGGGTTTGCGGTGTCGAAGACCCATTTGAGTCCGGGGCATTTCTCAAGGATTTCGAGGGCGTGGGCGGAGCTCATGCCGCCGTAGTTCATGCAGTTTTCGTGGACTGGTTGCAGGCCGGCGTCGAGGAACATGCGGGTGACTTCGCGGACGCGTTCGAACACGACGGGGGGCGTGATGGATTCCGATTCCCCGGGTTTGAAGCTCATGACTCGCACGAATTTGGTGCCCAGCTTTTGCATGCGGGGGATGGCGCGGCGGACTTCGTTGAGGGTGATGTCGAATGGGGTCTCGACGGTTTTCGCCCAGTTCATGATGGTGGAGCCGAAGCAGTAGACCTCGATGCCGTTTTCTTGAAGGGCGGCGGCAGCTTTTTCAAAAGCGGGTTCGGGGATTTCGTGGAAGTTCGCTTTGTCGAAACCTGGGACGAGAACGCCGCGCATCTCGATGTGGTTCCAGCCTAGGGTTTTGGTTGCTTTGATTTGGTGTTCGATGCTGCTGCCGGCTTCGTCGCCGATTCCCATGAGTTGCATAAGAGGATGATGAGGGTTTGGGGTGGTTTTGGAAAAAACGGGACCGGATTTCACGCCAAGGTGCGCTGGATTGCCCAGTAAATACCGGTGAGCGCGATGGCGACGGACCCTGGGATGACGATGATTTTTCGGTAGGTGTCGGGGTTTCGGATGGCCGAGGTTAGCAGGAGGGCTCCGCCGATGACGGCGAGCTGTCCGCCTTCGACGCCGAGATTGAAGCCTGTGAGGGCGACGGCGAATGAGCCGGTGGGGATGTCGAGTTCTCCGAGTGCGCTGGCGAATCCGAGGCCGTGGATGAGGCCGAAGATGAAGACGATGCCGAGTCTCCAGCGCGAGTACTCGGGTTTGAAGATGTTTTCGAGGGCGACAACGGCGATGCTGGCGGCGATGACGGGTTCGACGACGCGTTCGGACGCCTTGATGGCTCCGAGGGCGGCGAGGGCGAGGGTGACGGAGTGCGCGAGGGTGAAGGTGGTGACTTGCAGGAGGAGCGGTTTCCACGAGCGGCTGAGCAGGAAGATGCCGAGGACAAACAGGATGTGGTCCAACCCCTCTGGAACAACGTGGGCGAAGCCTTGCTTGAGGAAGCTGAGGAAGGTGCTGAAACCGCCTCCGGTGTCGCCGGTGGCGGAGACGCTCCCCTTTTGTGCGCGGTCGGGGACGGCGCCGGTGAGGGTGGTGAGGTCGAGTGCGAAGCTGGTTTCTCCGGGAAAGAGGACTGCGAGGCGGGGGTGAACGTCGCCGTTGATGATGTTTTGGAAAACCACGGAAAGTTTGTTTTCGGGGGCGGATCGAACTCTCCAGCCGGTGAGACCGGAGGCGACGCGGGTTTTCCAGCTACCGGTGAGAACGACGATGTCTTCTTCGCCTTGGAGTTCTTTGCGGGCTTCACCGGTGAACTCGAACTTGAAGTCGGGATGGATGCGTCCAACGGGGTCGAAGTAATACTCGATGAGACGGTTGGCGAGTTCTTTGGATTTGGTGCGCAGCTCGGTTTTCCGGTCTTCGGACAGGGTGGAGTAGACGCGGTTGACGAGGGAGGGTGCGGTGAGGGGGTCGGGTTCGAAGCAGCGGGGGTTGACTTCCACCGAGATGATGGCTTCGCCTCCGGACAGGAAGTTCCCGCGTACGGGGATGTCGGGGATGGGGTGTGCGAGGAGGGGCACAGTGGCCGCCAACAGAAGAAAGGACAGAAGTTGGCGAAAAAGGGGGAACCGCTTCATCTACAAAAAGAAACAGCTGAATTCCTCTTGATTCAACCTCGATTTCCGGTGCAATCGACCCACGCTCTGGTGTGTTCCGGGGCGATCAAACCCCAAAACAAAATAAACCATGAAGAAGTTCCTCAGCATCATCACGGTCCTCGCGATTAGCGCTGGAGTTGCCAATGCCGGTTGCGGCAAGACGGTCACGTCGGAAGGCACGCTCAAGTCCTTCGACGAGGCTTCGAAGAGCCTCGTTGTTGCCGACAAGGCAGGCAAGGAGACCAAAATCACGCTGACCCCGACCACCAAGGGTGCGGATCAGGCGAAGTCGTTGGTTGGCAAGGCCGTCAAGGTCGACGCTGAGCACGGCAAGGCTTCGGCGATTGTTGCAGCGAAGTAAGTCATCGCCGGGAGACCGGCAGATCAAAAAGCCCGGCGCGAAAGTGCCGGGTTTTTTTTGTCGATTCGGCAGCGAAACAAAGAACAACGGGGTGGGGGACTGCCGGCGCGAGGGGGGGGATGAGTGTGGCTTTTTTGGGCTAAAATACGGTCGGGAGGGGATACCCCCAATCTGAGGAGGCGCTACCTTGGTCCACTGAACAGAGCGGCCATGCGCTGTCTTTCCACAGATAAAACACAATGAAACACATTCTGAAAAAGCGGGTGAGTTTTGGTGGGGCGATTTTGACGGCTCTGATGGTGATGGGGTCGTGGGTTTGCGTGCCTGATGCGGCCGGCTATCAGAACGATTCGAACGGGAACCTTTGGTTGAACGATGTGGGCGACCATCCGGTGGGCAATGGACCGTGGGGTTTGCATCTTGAGGTGCAGAACCGGCGTGCGGATGAGGGGGGGAGTTGGCAGCAGTTGCTCGTTCGACCGGGGATTAACTACCAAATTAATCCTGACCTTTCCGTGAGTGCGGGGTGGGCTTACGTGAAAACGTGGCCTTACGGTGATTTTCCTGTCGCGCATGAGTTTCCTGAGCATCGGGCGTGGCAGCAGGTGTCTTGGAGGACGCGCGGGATGGGGTTGGAGTGGTTGCACCGGTTTCGCTTGGAGCAGCGCTGGATTGGGGAAATGAAAAATGTTGGAGGCGAATGGGATGTGGCGAACTGGCGTTACCAGAATCGATTTCGTTACCTGTTGCGGACGACGATACCGTTGTGTGAGAGCGGGCGGAACTATTTGGCGGTCTGGAATGAGGTGTTCCTGAACTTTGGGGGAAATATGTCACCTGGAGCGAATGAGGGGCGGAACGTTTTCGATCAGAACCGCGCGTTCATTGGAGTGGGCCGGAAGCTTTCGGAGCATTCGCGGATTGAGGTGGGGTTCATGGAACAGACGGTGATGCAGCGGAAGAATCCGGTGTTTGAGAGCAACCACACGATTACGGTTTGGTTCACTTCTAATCTTCCGTTTTGGCGGTGAACGAAGTCGTCGGAGGCTGGAATACGACTTATTTGACCTCTTTTTGACCGTTACAGATACGGCCATTGCGCGGCGGGGGTGCGATAGGTGGGGTGGATATGAATAAAGTAAAATCTTCACAAGATTCTGAAAGAAAGTGTGGTAGGGCTGAAAAGTTTTGCGGTGATGAAGTGGTGAATCCTCCTTTAGGGGAACCAACTAGTCCATTATTGAAGCCATTACTTTGCGGAGCTGACTCAGAGGGATTGCAGGTCGAGGAGGTGGCCGCCTTGGCTGGGGGTGAGGTGGAGGTGTTGATTCTGGATCCGTATCCGGTGGTTTCCTCGGGGTTGCGGGATTGGTTTTTGGAGGATTTGCCGAGAGCGCGTGTTCGAGTGGTGAAGTCGTCGGACTCGGTGGACTCGGTTCAGGGGTGTGGGGTGCAGCGGGTTTGGGTTGTTGAGGTGGTGGATGAGCGTGGCGAAGCGAGTTGGGTTGAGTTGGATCGGTTGAGTGTGCGCGGCGAGGCGGTGGTGGTCTTTTCGCGAAGCAGTGATCCGGAGGTGATTCATGAGGCGATTCGGCGTGGAGCGACGAGTTATGTGCACAAATCGGAGCGGCGTGATGCACTGAAGAGCGCGGTGTTGCGTGCGGCTAGCGGTCAGTTGTTTGTGAGCGAAGCGGCTGCGCCCCGATTTTTGGAGCAGATTCGTTCAAGGAGTTCGCGAGGGACTTTTGTTGAGCCTTCGCTTTCGGGGATTGGGTTGCTGACGGGGCGTGAACGGGAGGTGATGAAGTGGCTTGGTCAGGCGTGTTCGACCCGTCGGATCGCCTTGAAGTTGGGGGTGAGCGCAAAGACGGTTGAAGCTCATGCAGCGAATATTCGCGGCAAGTTGCATTTGCGGACGATGCGCGAGCTTTTGCGCGTAGCCGCGTTGTTGCGCGGGGAGGATTCCTTGGTGGTTGGGCGCGGAGGGGTGGACGGCGTGAACGGGGTGGGTGGAGTCGTCTCTTGAGTTTGCAGCGATGGGCTCCAACCCGTGAGTTGGGGGATTAGGTGGCCTCGGGCGGCTGCGCCTTTTGGGCGGTTTGGTTGGGGAGACCGCTCAGGGAAACTCGAGGTGGTCAGGAATGTTGTTTTTATCTTTGTCGGCGAGTTGGGAGACGGACCTCTCGCCCAGTTCGCGAAGGATTTTCCAAAGACGGATGACCGCGTCGGAGCGGGGAAGCGGGGCGTTTGTATTTTCCGTGAAGCCTCTTGGGACGGTGATTCCGCATCGGGTAGACCAGTCGGCGAGGTTGCCGATGGTGGCGGGGGCTTCCGGGTTGAATCGCTTTGCTTGGGGTTCGAAAGATGTGCGTGACACCATCGCCTCGATTTCGAGGCGGCCGAGTTCGCCGTCCGGTAAATCCTCGTAGATAGGCGAGGCGGAACGGTGGTTGAAATCTTGGTGGCGGACTGAGCTCCGGAGGGTGCGAACGAGGGCGATCGCCAGTTCGCGCCGGGTGACAGTTTTTTCCGGCTCAAAGCGAATATTGTCGGCGGGCGAGCGCCAGATGCCACGGACCGCGAGCATATTTGCCGCCTCGAAATGGAGGTCATCGGGTGTCAGGTCCTGCCAGGGCCAGAGGAGGATTCCGGGGCCGCCATTGCCGCGAACCAACCGGAGTTGCAGGTCGCGGACGGCAGCGGTGTTGGATGCAATCTCTCGCGGGGGGCGTTCGTTTTGGAGCGATATGGCAGCGAGGGTGGCGGAGGCCTGGCCGACGTGCATCATTTGTCCGTGCAGACGGAAGGCGGATTGAACGACGCTGCTGACGCCGACATTTTTTCCTGCGCCGAGCAGACCGTTGTATTCGGCGGGGATGAGGCCTCGGAGCGGAAAGGTGGCGCGGTCGGTGTCTGTGTGCCACCCGCGTGAGGGCGTATGGATGAACTGCCAAGGGCCGTTGGGATCTCCGGTCAGGTATTTTCGGCGTGTGGGATGGAAATCGATGTTGAACTGAAACCCGAGGACGGAGTCCGTGGGCATTCGTGCGGCCCAGCGGGGCTCCTTTGATTTGGCGCGCAGATCGTTCTCGGTGAGGACGTCTAACGCTGCGAGGCGGAGACCTTCACGGATGTAGGGTTTGGGTGGGAGTTGATCGGGCGTGCCGAACTCGTTGGTCAGACGCATGTGTCTGAACGACTGGGGGAAGTCGCCTGTGCGTTCATGGACGGCGGTTTGGAGATGATGGAGCATGCCGAGAGCATGCTGTTTGGCGTCCTGCAGGATGATGTCTCGGAGGTGGTGCGGAAGGTGGACGATATTTTTTCGGGAACTACCGGGAGCGTTTTTTTCGAGGAGCTCTCGGACTCGTAAGGGAAGCTGGCAGAGCGGGTAATCTTGCGTGGGGTAATTGAGAAACGTTGCTTCGGTTCCGGCTGGGAGTGCATTGTGCCAGCGGTCAACGAGGCGGCGATGGGTGTAGGGACTATTGCCGCTGGGCGAATAGATGCCGGCGCTCATGTCGGATTTCACCCAAGGCGCGATACGATCGAGGGCGGCGAAGGAGCGTGCGTCGTAGGTGGGAGGCTTGGGCGTGATTTCGTCGTGTCCGTTTGATTCGCGGAGGACGACGCACCATGAGACGGGATTCATCTCCTGTTCGCCGGCGTCATCGAACTGTTCGGGGGCGCTGGGTTCGTTGTAGCGCGAACGGAGGTCGGGCCCCGCAGCGTAGCTTGCTCCGCTCAGGCGAATAATGTCGCCCCAATCAGATGCGTCGATGGTGATGGATGCGTGAACCGTAAGGGGGGTGGATTGGGCATTGGAGGGCTCGAATCGAACGCCTTTCACGGAATTGCCGTCGACGAGGACCTCGCAAGGTCGGAGGTTGCGTTCGATGCGGAGGGATCCGCTTTTGACATGGGGCGCGACGAGTTCTTCGAAGATGGCTGCGGCTGCGGCTGGTTCGATGGTTTCGGTGCCGCAGAACGCATTGCCGGGGTTCGGGATACCGTAAACTGATGAGTTGTGGGCTCGGATTTTTCGGAGGACTTCCAAGAAAAGGCCGCTGCGAGGGAAGTGGGTGCGTCTTCCGTCGACCTGAATCCATTCGTCAATGCAGCCGACGCCTTCGGAGCTGAACTGTCCGCCGAGCCAGGCGATGTCATTGACGAGTACGATGCGTTTGACGCCGAGGCGAGCGGCTTGGACGGCAGCGGCACAGGCAGATTCGTTTCCGCCGACGATGAGGAGGTCTGCTTGGAGGGTTTCGCCGTTCGCTGCAAGGGCGAGTGGGAGTAGAAGGGAGAGAGCGATTCGTTGGAGGAAACTCATCGTGTTTTGGTGGTTTTGCGGAGGGTGTTGACGCCGTTCAGTCTACCTAAGCCGGTTTTGGTTGCGGCGGCTGCAAGACGACTTCGCCCAGCAGCGAGAGGCGATGGCTGGCGCTACTGGGACTCCCGTACGCGGACGGTTTTTGTGCCGTCGGGGCTTTGGGAGATTTGCACAATCTCGAGAGGCGCTGAATCGGCATCGATGATCTGTCCGTTATTGGGGATTGATCCGCGCGGGTACTCAACAATGACGCGGCCCAGTTTCGGATCATCCATGGGTCGGAGAACGGCTTGGTTTGAGCCGGTTGCTGTGACAACGAACTTACCTCGGAGGATTTTTTTGGTCGGGGTTTGAATGGAGCCTGAGACCACGTCGCGGAAGTTGACGTTGGCGCGTGCGGGGGGCGGGGGAGGGCTTGGCAGGGAGTTAACTGGCAGGGCTTTTGGAGGGGTGGCAATGGCCTTTGCCGACTTATCCACCGCAGCGGGCCTCGTTGCCGGCGAGGTGTTCGTCGGTGCGGTGGAAGTGGATGGGGCTTTGACGAGGGAGGCTTTGGGGATTGACGGAGTGGACTTGGCAGGTTGGGAGGATTCGGTTTTTGAGGCGGCGGCGTTTTTTGGGGTGACGCTTAATCCGGCGGGCCCGCCTTCTGACGGCTTGGGTTGTGGTTGAGTTTCTGGCTCGAGCGGTGGTGGAAGGAGCGACGGGTCGGGTGAATTGGCGATCGCCGCTGGATTCTTCATGTCGGGAAGCTCCGGTTGCGGAATGGGGGGTGTAGAATCTCGGGGCGAAGTGGATGGTTCTGAGATGAGTGCGGAGGTGGGTTGTGCGGCGATGGGTGGAAGATCCGCTGGCGCTACGGGCTGAGGTTGAGGGCGTGGTGGGGGGGCGCTCGGGTTCTGACGATTAGCAGCGATTTGGGTGCTCGCGTTTGGGAGCGGGGTCGAGGGAGCGGTGGCGTCTCCTTCCACCCGGCCTTCGAGTCGTTCGACGAGGCGCACCTTTCCCTCTGCGACCGCGTCCTTGTGCGCCCGACGGAGTTCTGCGGTGCTCTTCATCAGTCGATTCACCTCGATGGAGTGGATGACGGGCAGGGTTTCGCCCACCTTGAGCTGCTTAGGCGGGTCGAGGGAAAAGGCGACGTTCGAGTCTCGGATGCCGAGGGTGCCGTATTGGATGGGTACGACTGAAAGCTGGAAGTAGCCGCCGGAGATGCGTGCTACGTGAACGACGGCAGATAAATCCAGTGTTTTCTCAAACTTGATTTCATTACCGGGAGTGAACGAGGCGGCCATGGCGCGGAGCTGCTGAGTCGGTGCCGGGCAGATAACTTCGACGAGCACCTGAGGGTGGTCGACGGCTTGGGTGAGGACGACCAATCCTTCGGCGATGAAATCGGATTTGGAGAGGGAGTAAGCTTGGACGATGACGAAGCGGCCGTGGAGATAGGGAACGGGGCGCGCGAGATCTTTGTAGTTTCGGATATAGTTACGGAGCAGCTTGGCATTTTCGTGATCGAGCTGCAGGGAAGTCATCTGAGAGAAGCTATCGAAAGCATCCTTTGCTGAGATGAACTTTCCTTGAGGGGCGGCGGTGGTTTCGAAGCGGGCTTGGGCTCCGACCTGATTTGCGGATCGGAGGATTGAGTACATCGTGGGTTGCTCGGGGTGTCCGGTGATGTAGAAGGAGCCCAGCCAGCACGCCACAACGACGCCAGCGAGGACGAAGAGCCCGACGGTCCAGCTGAAGAGCGAGTCTCGGCCCTGCGGCTGTCGCGGGGACGTGAGGTTCCTAACGGTGCTCTGGTAGGGGTGGGCCATGGCGGGATTCGTTATCTTGGATGCGGGTTTCGTGGCTATCAAGCGAGAGTGCGGGCGGGGTGCGCGGGCAGGTTTTGCCAAATCGCACTCGATAGGGGCTGATTTCTCCGTATGGTTGTGGGTTTAACGACACTGAACGATTGACTCCATGAGCACTGAAACTTCCAAGGAACCCAAGCCGCTGGCGGCGAATGAGGGAATTAAGACGGCATCCAACTTCCTGCGCGGCAACTTGCGCGAGGACATGCAGGACGCTTCGACCGGAGCGATCTCCGATGACAACGGTCAGTTGACGAAGTTCCACGGGTTGTACCTGCAGGACGACCGGGATTTGCGGGTCGCGCTGAAGAAAGCGGGCAAGGAGAAGGCGTTTTCGTTTATGCTTCGGGTGCGTTTGCCTGGTGGGGTGGCGACGCCGAAGCAGTGGTTGGTTTTGGATGATTTGGCCGGTCAGATTGCGTCGCCTTCGTTGCGGTTGACCACGCGTCAGACCTTTCAGTTTCACGGGGTTTTGAAGGGGAACGTGAAGCCGTTGATTCAGCGGATGCATCAGATCTTGTTGGATTCGATTGCGGCGTGCGGCGATGTGAACCGCAATGTGATGGCTCCGCCGAATCCTGAGCGGAGTGCGGTGTTACAGGAGGTTTATGAGCATGCGAAGGGCTGGAGCGAGTACGCGTTGCCCAAGACGCGTGCTTACCACGAGATTTGGTTGGACGAGGAGATGGTGGCGGGCGGCGAGTCGGAGCCGATGTACGGGCCGACGTATTTGCCGCGGAAGTTTAAGACCGGGTTTGTGGTTCCACCGTCCAATGATGTGGATGTGTTCTCGCAGGACTTGGGGTTCATTGCGATTGTCGAGGGCGGGGAGTTGAAGGGGTACAACGTGACGGTTGGTGGTGGGTTGGGGATGAGTCACGGGAATGCGGAGACGTTCCCTCGATTGGCGGACGTGTTGGGCTTCATTCCGAAGGACAAGGTGAATGTGGTGGGTGAGGCGGTTTTGACGACTCAGCGTGATCACGGTGACCGGACGAATCGGAAGCATGCTCGGTTGAAGTACACGATTGAGGACCGGGGTGTGGATTGGTTCCGGAGCGAGGTGGAGCAGCGGTCTGGGGTGAAGTTTGCACCGGCTGCGGCGTATGAGTTTACGACGATCCAGGATCCTCACGGGTGGCATGCTTGTGCGGATGGGACGTGGTTTTATGGGCTCCACATTTTGAGTGGACGGATTCGCGACCTTGACGGGTGGGCCATGAAAACGGCGTTGCGCGAAATTGCGATGATTCACACGGGTGATTTCCGGCTGACGCCCTCGCAGAATCTCACGATTTCTGGGGTGACCGAGGCGCAAAAACCGGTGATCGCTGCGATTTTGGCGAAGCACGGTCTCGATCGGGAGAACGAGCGTTCGGGATTGCGGTTGAACGCGCTATCTTGTGTGGCGTTGCCGACGTGCGGATTGGCGCTCGCGGAGAGTGAGCGGGCGTTGCCTGCGATTTTGGAAAAGTTTGAACTGGTTTTGGATGAAGCGGGTTTGCGGAGTGATGCGATTAGTTTGCGGGTAACGGGATGTCCGAACGGGTGTGCGAGGCCGTACCTTGCGGAGATCGGGTTCGTCGGGAAGGCTCCAAACAAGTACGCACTTTATCTTGGAGCCAAGTACAATGGCACTCGGCTGAATCGACTCGTTTCCCCGAGCATTACAATCGATGACGCGGTGACGTTGTTGCGTCCGACGATTCATCGTTATGCGAAGGAGCGGTTTGAAGGCGAGGGGTTTGGCGACTTCTGCGAGCGCGCGGTGATTCCGGGCGATGCGACGTTCCACAGTGTGGGGACGGTTGCCTGAGTTGGCTTGAGTTGGCCTGAGGCGGTGCGTCCCGCCTCGGGCTAGCGGGTTTGTGGCGTCCTTATTTGCGTTCGACAGGTTTGGAGCATGAGCGCTTTGTTGCCGGACACGTACCAAGGTTTGGACCGGTCGGATTCGTTGATGAACCGGTTGGCGGCGCGGTATGCGACGGAGGATCCGTTGTGCAGTCGGAGCGAATGGGTTTTTTCGTTTCACGAGCAGATGGGGCGTGGGAGGGAGCTGCTCTTTCGTCAGACCACGGACAGTTTGATTGCGTTTGCGTTTTGGGAGCATGCGGCGGTGGGGCCGATTTTGGAGCCGCTGGAGTATCACTGGCGGTTTACCAATCCGTTGCTGGGTCCGGATGCGGTGGAGTTATTGCGGGCGTTGTTGGCGGAGAACGACGGGGATTTGGGGGATTGTCTGATTCTTTTGAGCGGCCTTGAGGCGGGAGTTGAGCATCATCGTGCTTTCCTACAGCCGCTTGTGAAGACGCATGAGATTCATCGGATGGACCAGAACTTGTTCTGTTCGGCATCTTTGGAGGGTGGGATGGACGGATTTTTGGGGCGGCGGTCGCCGAAGTTTCGTCAGAACTTGAGGCGTTCGTTGAGGATGGCTGACGAGCGTGGGGTGCGGTTTGAGCGGGTGGTTCCGCAGGGTGTGGATGAGGCGGAGTTGGCGTACGAGCGGATGGTGGCGATTGAGCGTCAGAGTTGGAAAGGGTTGGAGCGCGTGGGGATGGATGAGGAGCCGAGTCTTGGATTTTATCGACGAATGTTCCGGCGACTTTCGAGTGGCGGAGCTGCGCGCGGTTTGTTTGCGGTGGCGGACGGACGCGATATCGGGTTTGTGTTGGGAGGTGTGGATGGGGTGAACTTTCGCGGGCAGCAGTTCAGTTTTGTGGCGGATTGGGGTCGGGAATCGATTGGGAACTTGCTGCAGTGGGAGACGATTCAGTGGCTGTGCGAGGAGGGGGTTCGGCGGTATGACATGGGGTCAGTGCTCGAGTACAAGCTGCGTTGGACGGAGTTGCGGTTGCGGACGGAGAGTTTGATGCTCGTTCCTCGGAGTCGGGGGCGGTGATGGGGCAAAGAAAAAACCCGCGCGCACGAAGGCGGCGGGTTTTCTCTCACTGGAGTGACGAGGTGAAATCGCTGGGATGTTTAGTCCGCGAGCCACTCGGTGTGGAAGAACTCTCCTGCGGGTTTGTCTACGCGTTCGTAGGTGTGTGCTCCGAAGAAGTCGCGTTGTGCCTGCAAGAGGTTAGCGGGCAAGCGTTCTGCGCGGTAGCTATCGTAGTAGGCGAGCGACGCGCTGAAGGCTGGCACAGCGATGCCGTGAGCGATGGCGGTGCTGATGGCGTGGCGCCAGTTTGCCTGCGTTTTGACGATGATGTCGGAGAAGAACGGATCCAGCAGGAGGTTCTTGAGTCCGGCATTTCTCTCGTACGCTTGTTTGATGCGGTTGAGGAAGTGGGCGCGGATGATGCAACCTCCCCGCCAGATGGTTGCGATGTCGCCGAAGTTGAGTTGCCAACCGTATTGATTTCCTGCTGCGCCGAGTTGAACGAACCCTTGGGCGTAGGAGACGATTTTCGAGGCGTAGAGTGCGTCGCGTACGGCTTGGATGAGGGCGGCGCGATCGCCGATGAAGGCGGGTGCGGTTGGGCCGGGCAAGATTTTTGCGGCTTCGACTCGCTCGGATTTGACGGACGAGATGATGCGGGCTTCGACGGCGGAGGCGATGGTGGAGAGGGGGACGCCCATTTCGGTGGCATGGCCGACGGTCCACTTGCCGGTGCCTTTTTGGCCTGCCTTGTCGAGGATGAGGTCGACGATGGCTTTTCCGGTTTCGGCATCGGTTTTGGTGAAGATGCGCGCGGTGATTTCGATGAGGTAGCTATTCAGCTCGCCTTGGTTCCACTCCGAGAAGATGTCTCCGAGTTCTGAGGCGGAGAGGCCGAGCACATTCTTCAGGATGGCATATGCCTCGCAGATGAGCTGCATGTCACCGTATTCGATGCCGTTATGGACCATCTTGACGTAGTGGCCGGCGCCATCGGGGCCCATGTAACGGCAGCAAGACTCCCCTTCGACGTGCGCGGAGATTTTCGTGTAGATGGGGGCGAGAAACTCCCAGCCTTCCTTGGAGCCGCCGGGCATGATGGATGGACCTTTCAGCGCGCCTTCTTCTCCGCCGGAAACGCCGACGCCGAAGTAGCGAATGCCTTTTGCAGCGAGGGCTTTCTCGCGGCGTTGAGTGTCGGTCCAGAGGGAGTTTCCTCCGTCGATGATGATGTCTCCAGCCTCGAGGAGCGGGACGAGTTGCTCGATGACAGCGTCAACGGGGGCGCCCGCCTTGACCATGATTTGGGCCTTGCGCGGGCGTTTCAATGAGCCAACGAACTCCTCGAGCGTCTTGGCTGCGACGATGTTTTTCCCTTTGGCGCGGCCGGCTTCGAACTTTTCGGTGACGGAGGTTGTCCGATTGTAGACGGCTACGGTGAAGCCTTTGCTCTCCATGTTGAGAACGAGATTTTCGCCCATGACGGCGAGGCCGATGAGTCCGATGTCACAGTTAGCGCTCATGAAAAAATGTGGTTAGGTTTTTGGATGGGTTGAAGACGCGAGGGTAGGGGGAAAGGTTCGGGGCATGCAACGGTTTTACCCGACCTGAAGGCTGGCAGTTCTCGTCTTGCGGAGTGGCGTGCGGGGTGCATCTTGAGGAGGCATTTTACTGTGAATCTTCCCAATCGATTAACTGTGGCGCGTTTTGGCATGTCGGCGGTCTTTGCCGGACTGCTTTCGTCGGATTGGGGGTTTAGGAGCACGGTGGCGTGGTTGCTTTTTGGGGTTGCGAGCCTGACGGATTACTGGGATGGCGAGATTGCGCGTCGTCGGAACTTGGTGACGGACTTTGGGGCGTTGATGGATCCGCTGGTGGACAAGGTGTTGGCGTCTGCGGCTTACATTTGTTTGGTGGGAGCGCATGCGGTTCCGGCGTGGGTGGCGGTGTGTATCATCGGGCGCGAGTTTTTGATTACGGGGTTGCGTCAGTTGGCTTTGACGAAGGGAGAGGTGTTGCCGGCGGATCGATGGGGAAAGCACAAGACGATCTGGCAGATCATCATGATTCTCTATTTTTTCCTATTGCTCTCGATTGATGAGTGGATTGCTGCCGGTTGGATTCCCGTTCTGCCGTGGCGCGGGGTGTGGTGGGAAGGATTAGGCGGGGTGTTGACGTGGGTGGTGCTGATTCTGACGGTGGGTTCTGGGATTGGGTATCTCTGGCGGAATCGCTGGATGATCGCCGACCGTTGATTTGCGGGACTTTTTGAACGGTGCGAGGCGTCGGTAGTTTTACCGACGTCTACCGTTGATCGGATGCGGTAGGGTGGAGTCGATGCGCCCCTTCGTGAAATGGATAACGCCTTTGTTGGTTTGCGGGGCGTTTGTTGGTGCGCGGGGTGCGGATTTGCGTGAGACGTTGGAGATCGGCTGTGTGAGGTTGGTGGAGCTGGGCGAAGTGGTGATTCGGGGCCGGTCAGAGGGTCGCGATGGGACCCCCGTTTTAGTGACGGTGTGTGATGGATGCGGGGCTGTTTTTCGCGCTCGTTCTGCCGTGTTTGCAGGGGGATTTTCGGTGGAATATCCGAAGGTTTTTTCCGGTGCGCCGCCCCTTCGTCCCGGAATGTTGTACGTGGACGCGGTGGAGTTACCGCAGACGGAGGCCGACTCGCACCGAGATGATGACGCTCGTCGTCCTGACCGCGCGCAGGGCGAGATTGCGATTGTGGTGACCGGTGAACGCGGGGAGGTTCCCGATTTACCGCAGGTGTTTGTGGACGACTTGACGGATGGGCGCGGGAACCGCGACCGCGATTCGGCGCAGTGGGTGCGCACGCGTGGGTTGATGAATCACTTCATGCGGAGTGTGGCAGCGTCGCGCATGGGCTTGTGGCGCCCACGGTTTGATTTGGCGGATGCTGAATCGCTTGCATGGTTCAAGCGTGCGGTGTCGATTTTCGAGTTCGATTATCGTGACCGGGATTGGTCGAGACCGTTGGGAAACCGTGTGGCCTGTGGATTTTGGCAGGCGGTGTGGGACCGTTGGTTTAATCCGAGCAACGATCATCCGTGGGATGGGAATGCTGCGAACCGATCGGCGGAAAACTACCGTCCGTATACCTTTGCCAATGATTTGGCTGACTTGCTGGTCCTGAACCGGATGTTGTTGGGTGTGGAACCCGCGGTTGCGGATCGTCGCCGTGCGCTTGGGGATGAGGTTTTGCAAAACTTGTTGGCCATGCAGCATCGCGGTTCCGACAACTTTGCGGTGCGCGAGATGGATGGGCGGAGGGAGACGTACACGTTCGGGGCATTTCGCTATGGGATGTTTGAAACAGGAGAGTGGCTTGTTGAGGGGACGGGTTGGTTTGTGAATCCGCGGCACCGCGACTTTGCCGGAGGGGGTGTATTTAACGGGCGGTCTGTCTGGGCCTTGGGCGAGGCGTTGAAGGCTGATCCTCAGGGGCCTCATGCGGGAATTGTGCGTGAGGCGATTCGTGCGGCGGTTCGCTTCTGTCTGCGGGATTCGGTGGAGTTGGGGTACGCGAGGAGGACGAACGCGGGCGGGGTCGTTTGGAACCGATCGGACGGTGAGCATGCGTACCTCCTTCTTGGCTTATTGGCGGCTTGCGAGGTGGACGCGTTGATGGAGTGTGAAGACGCTGATGGGGAGGTGATTCCTTTAAAACGTGTTGTTTGCGAGGCGCTGGACGCCTTGACGGTGAGCGCGGGTTCGAACGGTCTTTGGAGTCGTTATGGAAATGGGGCGGCGATGGACATTGCTGCGTTGTCACTCGGTGCGATGACATTTCCCGACCAATCTCAGGCTGCCGTCTGGCGTGCAGCGGCTGTTCGCGCGGCGGATCGATGGATAGTGATGCCGGTGAAGAAAGGAGAGCCTACATGGGAGACGCCGATGTTTGCGCACATGATTGCGGAGGGTACGGATGGGCAGGTCACGTTTCATCTTGGGCGCGAGGAGCGTGCGCATGTGTCGTTGTACATGGGCGGACATTGGATTCATGCGTTGGCCTTGTTGCACGGATTAACGGGGGAGGTTCGCTACGCTCAGCGCGCGCACGCCGTACTAGCTTACTATCTGGGGAACAATCCATTGCGGGTACGATTGCTCAGCGAAATCGGCGCGGTGAATAATCGCGTCACGGATTCGGACGGCGACGGGGTGGAGGATGCACTGCATTGGGATGCTTATCCGGAGTCCACAGCCTTTGTGCAAATCGGGCTGATTCACTTGTTGAAGCACTGTCCACAAATCCCTCAGCCAAGGAGTTTATGAGAAATCAAGAAAGGTTTGATCAGAGGTTTTTTACGAGAGTGACACGGCTTTTGTTGTTGTGTGTGTTCGTGGGCTCGCTGGTGGCGGAGGAGCGAAAGCTCCCCTCGGCTGTCATGCTGAAGCGCGCGCCCGACCGTGCTCAGAGTGGTGAGCGTGCATGGCCAATCCTGGACGAGGAGGAGTCTGAGAAAATCCGTCGTGCTCTACCGCCGGAGGGTGCGGTTGAACGGTCGAGAGTGAGGCGACGGTTGCTCGTTTTTTTTCGAACGGATGATTATCCGCACCTTTCGATTCCGCATTGGAATCGGTTGATTGAGTTGTTGGCGGAGCGAACAGGCGCGTTTGAGGTGGAGTTCACGCAGCGCACCGAGGATTTGAACACTGAGAATCTTCAACGCTTTGACGCGGTGTTTTTTAACAACACTTGCCGGATGCGGACACCTACATCGGTTCGTGATGCGTTACAGGCGTTTGTGCGGGGTGGGAAAGGTTTTGCTGGGAACCATGGAGCTGGGGATAACTGGCACGATTGGGAGGAGGGGATGCAGATGATGGGGGCCGAGTTCATCAATCACCCCTTTGGCAGCATCCGAATCAAAGTCGACGAACCGGAGCATCCGCTGACGAAGATGTTTGGCGAGCGCAGCTTCCCGTTCTCCGATGAGATTTACACATTCCGCGCGCCGTACAGTCGCGAGAAGTTGCGAGTGTTGTTGAGCATTGATTACGCGGGTTCGCCAGATGTTG
>JBIIXW010000200.1:0-4110 GCA_044347165.1 Chthoniobacteraceae bacterium | reverse complement strand
TTTTGCACCGGCCCAGCCGACTGCGAGATTGGGGAGTGCTTTTGTTTTAGTTTTCTCCTGCCACATGCTGCTGATTGCGGGGATGTTCTCATTTCACAAGATTCGTGCGGGACGCATTCCCGCGGAGACCGTTGCATCGGCGAAAGGAGAGAAGTCGGTGGGAGAAAAAACGTCCGACAAGACATCGACTCCGAGCGGGGCTGAAGCACCGAAGGTGGGAGTGCAGGGGTCCAATGGTGAAGCTGCCGCTGCGGCAGCTCGTGCCGCGCTTGCGGTGGGAGTTGGGGGCGCGGCAGTTGCGGCGGTCGGGAACGGTGTGGCGCAACCTGCGGCTGTGCCGGCGAAGACGGCGGCTGTTTCGAGCGCGGGAACTCCGGGCGCTGCGAAGGTGGAAACGCCTGCAAAGCCTGAGACGGCTGAGGTAAAAGCATCGACACGAACCTATGTGGTGAAGTCGGGTGACAATCCGGTGCGGATTGCAAAGACGCTGGGTGTGAAGCTCGAGGATCTGCAGGCTCTGAATGGCATCGATGATCCCAAGAAGCTGAAAGTGGGGCAGACCTTGAAGGTGCCGGAGGCCGTAAAGGTGGATCGTCCGGCGGTGTCGCAGACACCAACGGCATCCGCGAGCACGAGCAAGACAGCGAACGCTCCGAGCAAGAACTCATCGGGCTCGACGAAGTCCGCAAAGTCTTCGTTAGCGGCTTCGAAGAACGGGACAAAGGGGACGAGTGCTGCGAGTAAAAAGTGAGATTCCTTTGAGGTCCAATCATGGAACGGAGAAGTGCCATCATCTTGATTATTGCGGCGTTCGCGCTGGCAGTCTTCGGCGTGATTATGCTGGAGAGCACGGCGCAGTTCGCGCCGGAAGCACATGGGCATGGTGAGCGGTTTATTCGTCAGCAGGTGGCGGTGTTTCTCCTTGGGATTGGGGTTGCGTGGGCGGTGTCGCGTGTGCCGTATCAGTGGTGGTTAAACAACTGTCTGTGGATTGGAATTCTCGCCTGTGTCTTGTTGGGCCTTTGTTTCCTGCCTGGTATCGGAGCAAAAATTAATGGGGCTCGGCGCTGGATTCACCTCGGGTTTGTCACTCCGCAACCGTCTGAATTCGGGAAGTTTGCGGCGATTTGTGCCGTGGTTTACTATCTTTCGTTGAAGGATGATTACGCGAGGGGATTTTTTTCGGGGTTCATCAAAACCTACGGGTACATCTCACCTATTTTGGGGCTCATCGTTTGCGAGGTCGACATCGGGACGACGGCGCTGATTTGTGCGACTACGGCGGCGATTCTTGTGTGTGCTGGAGCGCGCTGGTTGCATGTCGCTTTCATCGGCTTGTCGGGGGTGGTTGCGATTGGTGCGATGCTTCTCTTGGTTCCTGAGCGGATGGACCGGATGCTGGCGTTTCTGCAGCCTGAGAAGTTTGAAAAAGATGCTTATCAAGCTCAGCAAGGGTTGATTGCGATGGGGTCAGGGGGAATTAATGGCGTGGGCCTCGGGAATGGGCTTCAGAAGATGTCGTACCTTCCGTACGCGCACACTGATTTCATTTTCCCGGTTGTTGGTGAAGAGTGCGGGCTGATTGGGACGCTCGGGGTGGTTCTATTTTTCCTTATTTTGGTTTGTGCAGGTTTAGCCATTTCCATTCGTGCGCGGGATCGGGCGGGTTACCTGCTGGGCGTGGGGATGACCTGTTTGATTGGGATTCAGGCGCTTGTGAACCTTGGAGTTACCACTGAGCTACTTCCCAATAAAGGAATGCCGCTTCCGTTTATCTCTTATGGCAGCAGCAATCTGTTGATGATGAGCGTTTTCATCGGAGTGCTTTTGTCGATCAATCGGCATGGATTCACGCGCCGCGAGGAGCGCGAAGCATGGAGTTTTTATCTCCGTCGCCGCAGCATTCGGACACCCCGTAGCTTCTCGAAATCATGAGCTGTTGCGTGCCAAAAATCGTCATAGCGGCGGGCGGAACGGGGGGCCACTTGTTTCCGGGGTTGGCTGTTGGCGAAGTGCTCGTCCGAGAGGGTTGCGAAGTTTTGGTGCTGACTTCTGAAAAGGCGATTGATCGGGTGGCGACGGAGGGGCGACATGAGTTTCGGATTGAGCGTTTACCGGCCACGGGAATGCCGCGGCTGTTTTCGTTAGGGATGATTCTCTTTTGTTTTCGGTTGCTCATGGCGTTGTGGTCGTGTGTGGCGCTGTACCGCCGATTTCGTCCGGAGGTGGTATTGGCCATGGGCGGGTTCACTTCGACGGCGCCGGTGATTGCTGCTTGGTTGTGCGGAATCCCTGCGGTTGTGCACGAATCCAACGCGGTGCCGGGGAAAGCTAATCGGTTGAATGCGCGCTTTTGCACGCGTGTTCTCGTTGGGTTTGAGGAGACGCGAGAGCGGTTTGCTGCGTCCGTTCGAGGTAAACTGGAGGTGGTTGGAACGCCCGTCCGCGGAACCCTTTCAAAAGCGATTGCGCGAGAGAAGGCGTGCGGATCCTTTGGGCTGAATCCGGCGTTACCGGTTGTTTTGGTGATGGGGGGAAGCCAAGGAGCACAGGGACTGAATCGAGCGGTTGCGGCTGCTTTGTCGAGGATTGGACATGGGGAACAACGGGTGCAGTTTCTGCATCTTACGGGCCCCGATGATGAGGTTTTGATGCGGTCTCTGTATGCGACGGAGGGGATTGCTGCGAAGGTGATTCCGTTTTGTCGGGAGATGGAAGCCGCTTATGGGGCGTGTGATGTGGTGGTGATGCGGTCTGGGGCAGCGAGTTTGACGGAGTTGGCATGGTTCGGATTGCCCTCGATATTGGTGCCGCTTCCGAGTGCCGCGGATGATCATCAAACTCTGAATGCCCGCGTTTTTGAACGTGCGGGTGCGGCTTTTTTGCTGCCGCAAGCTGAGTTGGCGGACGGGGTGAGGTTGGCGGGCGCGCTGGGCCTTGTTCTGAAGGGTGAGACGGTGCGTGCCCAGATGGCAGCGAAGGCGGCGGGCCTTGCTGTTCGGGATTCGGCGGAGCGGGTAGCTGCGGTGGTCATGGGACTGTCATCGAAGGGGAGGGCATCGGTATGACGTTGGTAGCGGTGCGAGAGTTTGGGGATTCGCTACTTGGTGGGGCATCCCGCATTCACCTGATTGGGGTGGCGGGTTCAGGCATGAGTGGAATCGCGGGGTTGTTGATTGCATTGGGCCACGAGGTATCGGGTTCCGATAAAGTGGAGAACATGGAGGTTCGACGTTTGGTGGAACTGGGCTTGCGATTTCAGAGGCCAGCAGACGGGTCGGGCGTTGAGGATGCGGAGATTGTCATCTTCTCATCGGCGATTCGAGAGAGTCATCCCGATGTGATGGTGGCGAAGCGGCGTGGTATTCCGATGTATCGCCGTGCGGAGGCTCTTGCTGCCCTCATCGGCGCGAGGCGCGGGGTGGTGGTCTCTGGGATGCATGGGAAGACGACGACTTCGTCACTGCTCAGCCACGTTTTGCGGCATGCGGGAGTGAGGCCGTCGCATTATGTGGGGGCTGAGATACCGATTTTGGGCACGAACTCGCATTGGGATTGTGAAGGGGAGTACTTTGTTGCGGAGGGGGATGAGAGCGACGGAACGTTGGCGCTTTATTCGCCGGAGCACGCGATTGTGTTGAATATTGAGGAGGAGCATCTCGATCATTACGCGAACCTTGCGGAGATTGAGGAGGTGTACGGCCGGCTCGTTGCACAGACGCGGGGAAATGTGGTGTATTGCGGAGATGATGGGAATGCAGCGCGGGTGTGTGCTGGGCATCCGGGAGCGATATCGTACGGGGAGGGTGAGGGGGCGGTTTACCGTTTTGATGCCCTTCATCTCAAAGATTTTCAGAGTCACTTCCGGATTTTGAAACGGGGTGAGCCGATGGGCGCGGTGGTTTTAAACATTCCCGGACGGCACAATGTGTTGAATGCCTTGGCCGTGATTGCGGTGGCAGACCTTGTGGGTGTTCCGTTTGAGCGCATTTCAGCGGCGTTGGAGAACTTTCGTGGGGCGCGTCGTCGATTTGAAATTCGACATCGGTCTGAGCGGGTGATGCTGGTGGATGACTATGGTCACCATCCGACGGAGATTCGCGCGACGCT
>JBIIXW010000085.1:0-13149 GCA_044347165.1 Chthoniobacteraceae bacterium | reverse complement strand
CCCCGTCCCCGCAGCGCGCCCCCCAAGAATCTCTCCCAACTTGCCGTACAAAACATCCCGATGCTCTGTCCGCTCCAGACGCGCCAATGCCAAGGCCGACTGAACCCCCGCATCCGGACCCTTCAAAGCCAACGCAGCCTTCTCCCAACGTTCCGGAGCGCGAAACTCCAACAACGTCCTCGCCGCATATCGAATAAACCGATCTGAATGCCCCAAATTCTCCAAAGCCAACTGCACACTCCCATCATCCGAAGCCTGATATGCATCCTCCAACCGATGACGCAACGCACGCAACTTCGCTGACTCTGGATCCGTCGAACCCTGACTCACAGCCGTGCTCTCTCCTCCCGCGTAATACACGCGGTACAACGCGCTATTCCCCGTCCTACTACCCGACGCAAAATAAAGCGCCCCGTCCTTCTCATTAACCGCTATGTCCGTCGGCTTCATGGCCATCCCCTCGACAAACACCTCCTGAGTCGCCGTATAACTCGCCCCACGCTCCTTCAAATGAACCGCATAAAGGCGGCCATACGTCCAATCCGCGATGTACAGAGCCTCCTGATAACGTCCCGGAAACTTCGCCCCATACCCAAACGCAACCCCCGTGGGACTCCCACGCCCAACGTTAATCACCGGCGGCACGGAATCCGCGTAATCCTCCGCCCACTTTCCAGAAACACTCCTCCACCCAAACTCCGCACCGTCCACCACATGACACACCCGCGTAGGCCGATACCACGGCGTCCCCAAATCCCACTCCATATCCGCATCGTACGTAAACAGTTCGCCATGGCGATTGAACGCGGCGTCGTACTGGTTCCGCAATCCCGACGCAATCAGAGTCCACTCCTGACCATCCGGGCTCATCCTCGCGAGATACCCCGCCGGTGCCCCAGACCCCAGCATGAACCCGTGTCCCTTCAGCTTCGGTAACGCCAAGTCGTCCTTGTAAATCGGCGGCACTTGATAGTGCTGAAACTCCGTCGCACGCGTCGAGTTCCCGCACACCACCGTGATGGAACGTTTGTCGGGCGAGAGCATCAATGCGTGCGGACCGTGATCACCCGATCCGTGCAGTTTCCGCAACAATTCCACCTTGTCAAAACGATCGTCCCCATCCGTATCACGCACGCGGTAAACCCCCGATCCCGCCTCGTAAACCCCTTCAGCGCAAACCATCACGTACAGACTGTCAAAGGCCCACAACAGCCCGTTCGCATGCCCCACCGGCAGATCAATCGTCTCAATCTTCGGAGGATTCTTCAAAATATCCGCCCCAACCGGCGGCGGGGTAATTCTTACCAAACGCCCGCCCGCATCCGATGCAATCAGACGCCCCTTCCCATCCGTGCACATCGCAACCCACGACCCCTCCGCCTCATCCAATGCGTGCAGCAAATCCACCTTGAACCCCTCAGGCACCTTGATGTCTTCCGTCTTCGTGACCGACGGACGCAGCGGCGCAAAAACATCCCCCTTGCTCGATGCCGCATACGACTCCACCACCCGCACCGAACGCCGCTCATCGCCCGCTACAACCTGCCACGCTGCATCTGTTTCCAATCGGCGACGCGTTCCATCCGCGTCAGTGATCAAAACGCTGGCAACCAACGCATCTCCCTCTCCCGCGCGACTCGTCACCAATCGGATAGCGTTGTAACCGACCGCCACTTGTTTCTTGAACTCAAACACCTGCGGTTTGTCCGCACTCTGCAATGACCCCACCTCCTCGCCGTTCACCAACAACTTCACCGGCGCAGAGCTTTGAATCTTCACCCGCACAGCGGACGGAGCCTTGCTCAACTTGAAACCACGTTCAAAAACGACCGCATCCCCCTTGGCACCCGCCCCCCCGTCCCAAATCCATGCCAACGACTTTGCATCCTGATGCAATGGAGGTTCATCCGCTGCAATGACAACAGAGACGGGTTGGGAAACGAGCCAAGCAAAGCTCATCAAAGGCAGGAGGGAACGAGAGGTCATCATGGGGCGAGAAGAGGAAACAGTTGAATGCGTCAGACAGGGCTCTTTAAGCAAATGGCCCGCCACGAAATGATTCATACCCCGTCTACATCTTAGGTGACGCGCACCCGGCGCATCCCCTGCTCTCCGTGTTCCATGCCCATCGCTCCCGCAGCCATCCTCTACGAATCCGGAAAACCGCTCGTCATCGAAGACATCCGCGTCTCCGACCCCGGACCCGCTGAGGTGCTCGTACGAATGAAGGCCGCCGGCGTCTGTCACAGTGACCTCCACGTGATGAAAGGTGACCTGCCCATGCCGTGTCCCATCATCCTCGGACACGAAGGCGCCGGTGTCGTCGAAGCCGTTGGCGCGGACGTAACCAGCGTCCAGCCCGGCGACAGAGTATGGCCCATCTGGCGCTCCTCCTGCGGCCGCTGCGAATACTGTCAACTCGGCCGCCCCGCCCTTTGCGAGCTCGGCACAGCCATGCGCTTCACCGGTCTCATGCCCGACGGTAAAACACGATTCCATACCCTCAGCGGAGTACCCATCCGGCACTACGCCGGCGTCTCCACCTTCAGCTCCCTCAGCTGCATGCCTGAATCCGCCGTCGTTCGCATCGAAAGCGACATCTCCGACGAACACGCCGCGCTCATCAGTTGCGGCGTCATCACCGGATTAGGAGCCGTCACCCATGCCGCACAAGTCCGCCCCGGCGCGACCGTCGCCGTCTTCGGCTGCGGCGGAGTCGGACTCAACATCGTTCAAGGCGCGCGCATGGTCGGTGCCATCAAAATCATCGCCATCGACACCGTTGCCTCGAAAGAGGCGCACGCCAAAAAACTCGGTGCAACCCACTTCATCAACTCCACCCACACAGATCCCGTGGCAGCAATCAAAGAGCTCACGCACGGCCTCGGCGCGGACTTCACCTTTGAGGCCATCGGGCTGCCAGAACCCATTGAACAAGCATTTGATGCAACACGAAAAGGGGGTACCTGTGTGGTCGCCGGAATCTGCCGCTCCGACGCCCGCGCGCGCATCAACGTCAACCAACTCCTATACGCAGAGAAGACCCTGAAAGGCACCCTGTACGGTTCCATGCGTCCACGAATCGACCTGCCGCGAATCGTCCACCTCCACCAATGCGGCACCCTCGCGCTCGACGAGCTCTTAACCCGCACTTGGCGCCTCGACGAAATCAATGAGGCATACGCTTCCCTCGAACGCGGTGAGGTGGCAAGAAGCCTAATCGTTTGGGAATAGGCCGCTTGCCCACCACCATCTCCTCCTCAGGTCCACGAGCGTCCCATCATCAATCCCCCATCCGTGCCTCTAGCCCACCAATGAAACGGTTGATACAACTCGCAACACGTTCGGGCTCCGTCGCATGAAGCTGATGCCCCTTCCCTTCAAAAAACACCCGCGATACCCGTTCGCCCCCTCCACCGGCATCCACCAAGTCACCATCAGTCAACGCGCCTCCCGCACTACAATCCCCCTGCAACAGGAGCACCGGACAACAAGCTCGAGTCAACAGACTCGACCATGCAAAACCCTCAAGCCAACGCCCCTCCACCAAGGGATCGAGAACCCGTGAATCAAGCTGGGCCAGACAGCCCGCGCTCCACCGCAACGAGGCCTCATCTCTCAACTGCGATAACACGCTCACCGAACCGTCTGCCCCCACAATCCGAACCCGCCCCAAACGTTCAAACAAACCTCCTACCTCGCGCCCCTCAGACAGCGCCTCTCGAAAGCCCATAAAAACTTGGTGCCATCCCGTTCCAAAAATCCGACTACCCATCGTCTCAAACGGCGGATCCTCCAGCACAACCCCCGCAACCGGAGCGGTCTCTGCAATCGCAGCCGCCACCATCCCGCCCAGCGAGTGCCCAAAAACCACAAGCCCCTCCGGCCCCATCGCACGCACCACACGCATCGCATCCGAAACATAGTCCGCAACCCCATAACCAGCAGCCCATTCCGATCCACCGTGACCACGCTGATCGAGAAAGGTCAGGTCCAGCGCTTCGTCCAGAAACGGAAGCAACGAGAAAAAATCCGCACCACACCGCAACACCCCGTGCAACATCAGCACTCGGCGCCCAGTCCCCCGCCGCTTAAGCACCCTTAACCGAGGCGCCCCCTCAACCCATCCCTCCGCAAGACCCTGCGTCACTTGACGCGTCCCCCATCGGCTGGGAGCGGCACCTCCCTCCGGGCCGCCAATCGTCCCGCCTTCACCTCGCCGCCCTGCATCACCGCAATAAACCTCGCCCGATCCTCCAAAACTCGAACATCCCCAATCACGTCACCGTCCACCACCAAAACGTCAGCCAACTTCCCCGCCTCCAGCGTCCCAATCTCGTGAGCACGCCCGAGAATCTCCGCCCCCGTCCGAGTCGCACACCGCAAAACCGTCAGCGGATCAATCCCCACATCCCTCACAAAAAAGCCCAACTCACGCGCGTAATGCCCGTGAGGGTTCCATCCAAAACCGTAATCCCCGCCCATTCCCAATCGCCCGCCCGCCGCCAAAATTCGCCGCGCACTCTCCGCGCCGCCCTCCAGCGTCTCCTGATGCCCATCCATCACCTTCTGCGAAAGACCAAACTCTTTTCCATTCAGCACGCTCGCCTTCTCAAAATACAACGCAGGCACCACCGGCACATCCCGCTTCAACAACAACTCCAACCCCTCGTCATCAATAAAGGTCCCGTGCTCAATCGAGTCGTAACCCGCCCTCAAGGCATTCTTAATCCCCTCCGTCGCACGGCAATGCCCCGTCACCTTCATCTTGTGATTGTGCGCCGTCGCCACCACCGCATGCATCTCCTCAAACGTCATGCACAACGTGTGATGATCGTTCACATCCGGCCACGCCGCATCGCCCGTCGGATACGTTTTCACCCACTCCACCCCGTCCTTCACTAACGACCGTACCGCCCTTCGCGCCTCCTCCACCCCGTTGATACAAAACACCAATCCATCCATCCCAATCTTCCGAAAATCCGGATTCCAATCCATCAAACCGCCCGCACTACAAATCTCGCGCCCGCTCGCCGCCAACCGCGGCCCCAAAATCAACCCGCGATCAATCGCCGTCTTCAACCAAACATCACAGTTGAAAAGACATCCGCCCGAACGCGCCGCCGTGTAACCACACTCCAACGCCAACTGACAGTTCACCGCCGCCTGCAACGTCACAAACTCAACGGGGTACTTGATGTCCAAATCCTCCAACCGCTCCACATTGAAATACGTCGCATGAAAATGCGCCTCCACCAACCCCGGCATGATCGTCCCCCCCTTCGCATCAATCCGCTCCACCTCCTCGCCCAACCTCTCCGTAAACGCAGAAGCCGCACCCGCGTACATAATCCGTTCTCCCCGAACGAGAACCATCCCGTCCGCAATCGCAGGATTTCCGTGCCCGTCAAACAAGGCTCCGTTGTGAATCAGCTTCAAACGCTCTGGAGAGGACATAACTTCAAATCAATCGACGGGAATTCTCACCAACCACGCCCACCCCGTCTTGCCACCCTCCGACAATCATTTGTCAAAAAGCGTCATGCCCCCGCAC
This sequence comes from Chthoniobacteraceae bacterium, assembly GCA_044347165.1. Classification (GTDB taxonomy): domain Bacteria; phylum Verrucomicrobiota; class Verrucomicrobiia; order Chthoniobacterales; family Chthoniobacteraceae; genus JBEEPE01. The sequence goes on along the minus strand of JBIIXW010000085.1, from coordinate 7,595 downwards.
CACGATAGTGTTCACGATACTCTCTCGGAGTGCGCCCCATGTGATGACGAAACTCATGGCTAAAATGGCTCTGATCCGCAAACCCACTCTCCAACGCAATCTCCGCAAGACTCGTCCCCGAATACACCAACTGACGGCACGCAATCCGAATTCGCAGCTTCCGAATATACTGTTGCGGAGTGACATGAAAGCTCGCCAAAAATCGACGCTCAAACGTCCTGACCGATAACCCAACCGACTCCGCCAACTCCTGGTTCGTTACCGGTCGCTGACACCGCACCCGAATCATTTCGAGAATCCCCTCAAATCCGGAACCGCCCCGTTTCGCGGCCATTCGCCGTGTCGTCCCTGTCGTGCCAATCACCCTCTCGCCTCGGCCGTACACCGGATTCTTGTTGGTCAAGTACCAGCGAGGCACCTCTCCCGCGCCACCCACCAACTCAATGCGATCTTTCACCACCCGCCCCTTCAACACTTGCTCATCATCAAACCAAAACTGGTCCGCGCAGAAGGCCGGAGAGAAATCGTAATCCGTCCGCCCCCGAATCTCTTCAACATCCTGCAAATCATAGTTCAGCAATAATGCCCGATTCGCAAAGACATACCGGTTCCGGATGTCCTTCACCCAGAACTGAACATCCTCCAACGCGTCAAAGAGCCCGAAAAACGAACGCTGAAGGATATCGAGGTCCAACCGATCTCGCGGGGATTCCTTCATGCTCCTTAAAGAGCCAACCCTATGCCAATCAATCGAAACCGCGATTGCTTCAACCCCAACAAACGGCAGGATTCCTCCATTCTCATGAACACCAACCTGTTCCCCCTCAAACTAGCAATCGGTTCACTCACCGCCTGCATCACCCTCAGCGCTCACTCACAAAACGCTACGCCCTCCGCTGAGCCCGCAAAAGGAACCGCACCGGCGCAAACCGCTGCCAAAACCCCTCGGAAAAACGCCATTCCGCCCACCATCGAAAACCTCAAATACGGTCCGCACGAACGAAACGTCCTCGACTTCTGGAAAGCCGAGTCGGACAAGCCAACCCCAGTCCTTTTCTACATCCACGGAGGCGGCTGGCAGGCAGGCGACAAGGCCGGCACTCCCGTCGAACCCTACCTCAAGGCAGGTATCTCCGTGGTCGCCATCAACTACCGCTATATCTCTCAGTCCCAAGACGTCGTTCCACCAGTAAAAGCGCCCCTCCACGACGCCGCACGCGCCCTTCAACTCGTTCGGAGCAAGGCCGCCGAATGGAATCTCGACAAAACCCGCGTCGCAGCCAGCGGAGGCTCCGCCGGTGCCTGCTCCAGCCTGTGGCTCGCCTTCCACCCAGACCTCGCCGACCCCAAATCGCAAGACCCCATCGCGCGCGAATCCACGCGCCTCCTCTTCGCAGCCGTCAACGGCGCACAAACCACACTCGACCCCCACCAAATGCGCGAATGGACCCCGAACAGCCGATACGGCGGTCACGCTTTCGGCCTCAAATCGTTTGATGAATTCCACGAAAAACGGGAATCCATCAAAGATTTCATCGCCGAATACTCGCCCTACGCGCTCGTCACCTCCGACGACCCATCCGTGTACCTCTTCTACAATAACGCTCCTGAACTCGGCAAAGAGCAGAAAGATCCAACCCACACCGCAAACTTCGGCGTCAAACTCCAAGAGCGCGTTCGCTCCGTCGGTGTGGAATGCGAACTCGTCTACCCAGGCGCGCCTGACGTGAAGCACCCCACCATCCCCGAAGCCATCATCGCTAAACTTAAGGAGAGCCCTGCGAGAAAATAATCCCCGCTCAAGCAGAACGGCCGTCTCACGCACCGGAGAGAACTTGTCCGCAAGAGACGGCCCTCTGCGCCTCCATCCCTCCCTCAAAAGCTCTCGCAGACAATCTCTCGAAAAAACGACACCCGTCCTCTGCCTTTTGACTAATCCAAAAACGGGAATGGCCACAGGCTCCCACATGCATCCGAGCGGACTTTGCATGAAAGCGGTTGCGGAAATGGGTGAGTTCCGGTGCCCCAACGGGGCATCTCACGACAGCCTCGGGCATCGCCCGAGGAACTGAAAAACCATCTGAGCCCGGTAGCGGCGAAATACGTTGGCGCGTCTACTCCAAGACTCGTACCCGGAAGTTGTGAAACTGAACTTCTTTCCAGGGGAAATGCGCCTGTAGCCCAATTCCACCAACCTCAGGGAACTTCGGATCTGCGTCCTTGATGGGGTACCGATCAACGGTGCTCCGTCCGTTTAACCAGGTCGAAACCACATTATTCTCAAGTCGAACGTCTAAGAAGTTCCACTCTCCCGGCGGGTTATCCATCTTCAGCGATGGACGCAACGCCTTCCCAAGGTCCTGAATATTCTTCTTCGCAGGCACATACGCATGAAGCATCCCCCAGAGACCGCTTCCCCACTTGTGGTGCCAAATGTCCGCCTGCCATGGATGTTGACCCCGCAAGTAGATGCCCGTGTTAATGTCCGTCGGATCAGGATCCACAAAGCGGAACTCAATGCGCGCGTTGTAGTTCCGATAATCCTTCCGCTTCGTTACAATGCTTGGCCCTTTCCCCTTGAAGGTCCACGTCAGCCCGTCCCGGGTCCAATGCTCCGCCATCGGACCATTGCCTCCAAACCCTGGATAAACCTCCCAGCCGCCAAAATCCGCCAAACTCTGAAATCCTTCCTCGCGGATTCGAACGTTCCTCAACTCAATCGGTCCCTTGATAACCCGAAACCCAATATACCCGCGCCGAGGTACAAAATCGTTCGACGTCCACGCTTCCTTCCCGTTGCACGTCAGTGAGATCGTCTTCCCCGCAGTCCGCACCCGCCACACGTTCCACTCGCCCACCGGCTTTTGGAGATCCGGCACCGCCTTCCGCGCATTTCCTCCCCCGCCAATAAACTTGGCATGATACTGCCCCTCGCCTCGGTCCGTTTCCTGAGGCCCCCCCTCCAACCCTTTCTTGATGCGCAGCGGATCTGCATCCAACAGGCGGTCCCCATGTACATACACATCCGCGTCGTAATCGGGAGCAGTCGCCCGCCACTCAAACTCAAACTCCATGTCCGCGTAATCCCATTGGGTCGCTAACATCTGCCCCATCGGACCATTGCCCCGAATCACCCCGTCCTCCACCCGCCACGCTGCAGGCATCTCCCTCGGCAACGCCCCCGATTCTCCGAACCGCCACCCCTGAAAATCCCGACCATTAAACAAACTCACAAACCCCTCCCGCCCCCCCTCCTCGGCCCGCCCCACTGACGCCCCCCCAACAAATCCCAGCAACGCCGCAATCAATATCCGGCCAACAGAATACCGACCGACCAAGAAACTTTTTTTCATCATCAAAAATGGTTCATCCCCCTTAAAGCCACCCCCATTCCACCAAACAAAAAATCCCAAAAAGCATGCCTGAGACATGCCGCCCGGTAGCCGGCGGTAAGAAGCGCCAGCGATGCCACCACCGGCCCTTTACGCCCATCCCCATCCACGCATCATCCCACCCCCGCGCATTTCCCCCCCGCGCATCACCCACCAACCGGAAGCTGAGCATCCGCTTTCCTCCAAAGGCCAGCGTACATCCCGCCCGCCATCATCAACTCGTCGTGCGTCCCCGCCTCGCAGATCCGTCCGCTCTGCATCACCAAAATCCGGTCTGCATGCCGTACCGTTGAGAGCCGATGCGCGATCACCAAACACGTGCGCCCCTCCATCAACCGCTCCAACGCCTGCTGAATCAACCGCTCCGTCTCGTTGTCCACACTCGCCGTCGCCTCATCCAAAATCAAAATCGGCGGATCCTTCAAAACCACGCGCGCGATCGCAATTCGCTGCTTCTCTCCCACCGATAACTTCACGCCACGTTCGCCCACCAACGTGTCCAACCCCTCGGGAAGCCGCTCAACAAACCCCTTCGCATTCGCACACTCCAACGCGTGCCACAGGGAATCCTCCGGACAATCCGGATTCGCAAACCGCAGATTGTCCCGAACACTCCCGTTGAACAAAAAGCTCTCCTGCGTAACTAACCCAACTCCCTCACGCAACCGCCCCCGCGAAATCGAACGGATGTCCCGACCGCCAACCCGAATCGAACCCGATTCCGCTTCGTAAAACCGAACCAGCAGATTCATCACCGTGCTCTTTCCCGCACCCGTCTCCCCCACAAACGCAAACGTCCTCCCCGCAGGAACCGTGAAGTCAATCCCATGCAATACCTTGCGCCCCTCTCCATAGGAAAACGCCACACCAGAAAACTCCCCGTCCCCCACGCGCACCACCTCGGATCCTGCCGCCGAATCGTCCGCCTCAGCCGGCTCGTCCAAAATCTCAAACACCCGCTCCGAAGCTGCCCGCCCCGCCTGCAAAATCTGATTCAACTGATGCAAGCGCCCCACCGGCTCGTACAGAAAACCCGTCATCAACAAGAACCCCGTAAGCTCCCCTAAACTCATCATCCCCCCCTGCACCAACGCCCCGCCACGCCACAACACACAGACCGTCCCCACCCCTGCAAGAAACGCCATACTCGGGTTGTAGGCAGCCCACACTCGCATCACGACAAGCGTCGCTTGCCTCACCTTTTCACCCGCCGCCCGAAACCGCGACATCTCCTGCTCCTCCTTCGCAAACGTCCGAATCTGACGAATCCCCGCCAAATGGTCGTGAAGCAGCGCATTCATCTCGGACGCAGCCTTCCGCTGACCACGATACCGACCCCGCGCCGTAATGGTGTACGCCAACGCACCCGCCGCCAAAAATGGCACCGGCGACATCGCGAGCAAGGCAAGCTTCACGTCCGATCGCATTAACATCCCCGCTACAATCACGATTTGAAGCAACGCAACCGCCCCCTGTTCAACCCCATCAATCAGCACGCGTTCCATGGAGTTCACATCCTCCATCACCCGAGTCATCACATCGCCCGTTGCCCGCTGATCAAACCAACGCAACGGCAACCGCTGAATGTGCGCATACAAATCGCACCGCAGATCAAAAATCACCCGCTGCTCAAACGTGTTGTTCAGGATGATGCGTAACCCGTTCAGCCCATCCCTCAACAGAAACGCTCCCACCGCTAACACACAGTAAAGCTCGAGACACGGGAACCCGTAGAGAAGCTCACGCCCCCGCCCCTCTTTCAACGCATCCACCGCCATTCGCGTAACTTCGGGGAACACAATCACCATCGCCGTCGACCCAAGCGCGCACAACATCGTCCCAATCGCAAAATGCGGATAACGACGCAAATACGCCACCACCCGAAACACTGAAGAAAAGTTACTCACCCCCCCATTCAAACGCCCAACCCCCTCATCGCCACCCCATTTTCAAAAACGCCACAAAAGGGCAATGAAACACGCACAAATCTGTCACGGTAAAACCACGCTGAATCGGATTCTAAATGCTCCTCTGCAACGCATTACGGCGTTCGTCTGATTACGTCATTCACGTCATCAGGCCACCATCGGAACGTTGCAGTTGTGACGTAGCAAGTCACCGCTGAGGAGACGTACAACTCACAACGGTATGAAACCGGTACGCATCCTCGCAACCTACGTCGCAATCGCAGCAGCACATCAACTCCTACGCGGAGCCGACACGCCCTTCGTACCCGGCGGAGCAGAGGTTCCACCCCCCACCGACGCAAATACAGGGTTTCTGAACCTCGGGTTACAAGGCGTCGGACGAGTCTCTGCCAGCGCCATGGATGCTTTCGGGGAAACGTTCGGTAGCGTCTCCGGTCTTCAAATCTCAGGATGGAAACTCAACACTGACGGCAGCTACTCGGGAAAGTTCCTCACGCTGCCGGATCGAGGCTTCAACTCCGGAAGCGCTTACTCGGACTACAAGACTCGGATTCAGGAACTTGATTTTACGTTCACTCCTAACGACAGCTCGTCATCACTGCAGTCAGTCCCCGCTCAATCCCAAATCTCCATCCGGTACACGGGCGGCACTCTGCTCAAGGTTGACGGACAAGGCCTTACAACAGGAGCACTTCCCACAAAAGCTTCCCCGATCCCAGGAAGCACCTCCTCCACCCAGGTGGGAACCGTTACCGACAGCAACAGCGGAGTTAACAAGATAGCGATTGATGCAGAAGGCCTCGCCCTGTTGGCAGACGGATCCGGTTACATCAGCGATGAGTACGGACCCAACATCTACTTCTTCGATGCAGCAAAAAATCTGAAGTCCGTCATCACGCCCCCAGAGTCAGCTCGCCCGCGCGACGCCGCAGGGAACTTGATTTTCACCTCGGCTACAGACCCAAAGACCGGTCGCCGCGGCAACCAGGGCATGGAGTCCATTGCAATAAGCCCAGACGGCACTCGCCTATTCGCGATGCTCCAAAGCGCTACCATTCAGGACTCCACATCCGGATCCCAAAATCGCAACTGGACGCGCCTTTACGTCTACGACATCTCGCAGAATCCATCCGAGCCACCGCTCATCGGGGAACATCTCGTCAACCTCCCACGGCTCAATGACACAAAAGTTGAACAGACCCTCGCGCCCAACAAAACGGCAGCCCAAAGCGAAATCGTTGCTCTCGATAACCAACGCATCCTCATGCTGTCGCGTGACAGCAATGGAAACGGCACCGGCAATAGCAACCCTTCCGTCCTGAAATCGGTTTTCATCGTGGACACCAACGGAGCAACCAACATTCTCCCGCTCGATACCACAGCCAGCTTCGCCGCTGCACCCTCCGCGCAGCCGCTCGCCGATATCACGCCGATTACCCCCGTGCAGTTCGTCAATCTCATCGAAACAAGCCAGCTCGCAAAGTTTGGACTGAACACCAACACCACGGCCCGGAACTCCAACACGCTCTCCGAAAAATGGGAAGGTATGGCGCTCGTCTCAGCCCTTGACCCCAACAAACCGAACGACTTTTTCCTTTTCACAGCAAACGATAACGATTTTCTCACCAATCAGTTAAAAATGAAGGCAGCCGATGGCTCTACCTTCACCTCAGCCTCCGTGCCCGCCAGCGATGCGCCCAACGACACCATGTTCATGGCGCACAGAGTCACGCTTCCACAGTCGCTTGCGTCGCAGGTCGCCTCAGGAATAGCTGCATCCCTCCCAGCCTCAGTCAGTGCGCTCATCCGTGACTCCGACCTCAACCTCTCCGAGCCAGACATCACACACAATATCGCCGGAAACACTCTCGTAGTCTCAAACCCTCTCGTCGTTCAGTCCGACCTTGAAATTGGCCAGGAAGTCGCGGGGATTAATGTGGGAAGCTACAAACTCGAGCTAAACGGAGCCATCGTCGGAACCGGAACGCTGTCTCTCGTAGGGACCGAAGGGGGGTCCGCAACGTTTTTGGACACACGAACGATGAGCGGCAAAACGGAAGTTTCGACCGTCACTCTGGAGATCGCCACACCCGAGAGCCTCGGCAATACCGGACTCAATCTCTCCCACAACGCCAAACTCGCCCCGCTCGCATCAGGGACCTTAAATGCGCCCATCGGACTCTATGTCGGCGGAGGCACCATCGACGCTGGATCAAATCAACTCGAAATCTCCGGCTCCATCGAAGGTCCCGGATCACTCCAACTCACTGGCACC
>JBIIXW010000084.1:0-13174 GCA_044347165.1 Chthoniobacteraceae bacterium | reverse complement strand
GCTATAGGTCGGAGCGGGGCTGATTCGGCGCGCCACGCTGCAATGGCTCGCCGTGCCGACCCAACTGCCGCCTCGGTTCAACCGATTGGCGCCAGAAGCATCCCAACACCACTCCCCCACATTCCCGCTCATGTCATAAATCCCAAGCTCATTCCCAGCCTTCGTCCCAACCGCCTTCGTCGCTCCCCCAGAGTTCGTCGTGTACCACGCCACATCATCCACCGTGTTGCTCCCACTGTAAGTGTACCCAAGCGACGATACCCCTCCCCGCGCCGCCCACTCCCACTCCGCCTCCAGCGGCAAACGGTACCCATTCGCATTCCCATCGACGGCAGGAACAGAATCCCCCGCCCGATAAACCGCTCCACTCACGGTGTACACAGGCGTCTTCCCCTCCTTCTCACTCCGCGCGTTGCACCACTTCACCGCCTGATACCAACTCACATTCGTCACTGGGTAGTTGCTCCCATCTCCCGCTCCAACACTCCCGATATCGTACCCATTCGCGGCGGCCCATGTTCGAACTGCCTGAAACTCCCCCCACTGCACCTCGTACTTACCGATCTGAAAATCTTGAACGCTCTGACCTGCAAGCGGCGACCCCGACGGCAACGCCCCTCCCTTCACGAGAATCATCCCCGCATCCACATCACTGCCAGGCACCACCAAGTTGCCGTTCTCGTCCAGTAACTCCACTTTGATGTCGAGATTGGGATTCTCTCCAACCGGCGAAGCCGTGATTTGCAAATCGCCTTTCTTCAGAACAAGCCGGTAAACGTCGGCATCGTTCCCCCCCGCAATCACTCCCACGTGATTAATCAACCCGAAGTTGCTCGGAAGTGCGCCCCCATCTGTTTCGTCATCTTGGAACCCCAAGCCCGCGCCGCCAGCAGCCAATGCGGCATTCGCCCGAATGATTGCAAGGTCATCCTCCGTATTATTGGCCCCTGCGTACTCCCCCATACTCCACTGCACGATTTTCTTACCAAACGGCGCCCCCATGATTGGCCCCCACGAAAAAGCCCCAGACCCAAACCCTGCGTTGTACTCCTCAGCCGGCGAGTTGTCTCCATCGTGAACCAATCCAAAGGTGTGCCCCAACTCGTGACTAATCGTCATTGCACAGGAATCAATTCCGCTTAACCGGTCCGTTCCATTGAAGGCCCAACAAGGCACCCCTAACGGGTCGCTTTCACCAACCTCTTTTTCAAACGAGTTCAAAAAGGCTACACCCCCAGCCCCAGTCGCCGCGTCGGACGTCGGAGTCACAATGCAGCGCATCGTGTTGAAGCCCGCCGCTCGGCTCTCCTTGAGCAACTCAACATCCGTCGTCACCACCACCTTGAACGGTGAAAAATCCGCAGCAACCTCCGAAACAATCTGGCGAATGTCGCTCTCATTCAGATTCGGACGCGCCGCAACAATCGTCTTTCCACCGTTCCAACGCGGATGTGTCACCACCTCACCATCAAAATCAAGATAGAGAACCGGACGCCCCTTCACCGCATTGCCTCCCACCTCCAACACCTCACCCGACACACTGTAAAGCAACGGGACAACACTCGCCGACGCAGCCACCGCGCCCGAAACACCCGTGCCGGAAGCCTTTTTAACCCCGGGATAACGTCGGCATAGCACGGCCCCCAAACGTTTCTCCATCATCACCGTTCGGTCGCCGTCACGCTTCAACTCAATGGCGGTCTCTACATCCGTCAACATCGCCATCCCCGAAAACTCGCGCGCAGAACGCTTCCAAAAAAAGGTGCCCTCACGCCCAATCAAATCGCCCGCCAACCAAACGACTCCCTCAGGCCCCGTCTCGACGTAGTTTAGATTCCCCTCCAAGGTCTCCCCATCAAAGGAAGGCATGGAGATCTTCATCCCCTCCTTCAACCCCTTGAACTGCGCAACCGGCGGGATATGCACCGGCAACACGCGCCCCTTCGGATGGTTCAATCCCGTTGAACCACGCGACCTCAATGGCTGACCACTCACCGAACCTGCAGCATGCACGGAGAGATTCCGCACCACACCGGCACTGGGACCAACCTGCGTATCCGAAGCACTACCCCGCAGGTCTTTCGAGGGGCCATTCACCGAATCGCCCACCGAAACCTCACCCAAAGCCGTAGACAACTCAGGCTCACGCCGCACCTCCAAAACGAGGGCCAAAACAACGCAAACCAGACCAAGAAAGCCAACGAGCCTCCAACGCATCTTCTCCTTCAGGTTCTTCATATTATCCGCTTAATGCTTCTCCCAGAATCGTGGACGAAATCATCCCGTCAATAACAGGTCATCACACAAATCCCGTCATTTACGCTTCGGAATGGGAGCCTCAACCCGTAACGAAGCAGGACCGCCAACCAAAACCGATCCACTCGAGGAGCGAACCTCCACCGAAATCTGGCCGCTCGCGCTCGCAGGAACACCTGACAACTCCAAAAAAGCAGCCCCTCGCCCACTCGCCCAACCCATCACGGCGCCATTCCACTCTGGGGGCAAGCCGGCCCTCTTCAGCCCCGCGACTCCGGATGTAATCCGCGTCCCGTTAAACATCCACGTAAACTCCAGCCCCGACGCCTGCGACATCTGCACAGCAAACAAAGCCCTCCCGCCAGCACGCGCGGTCACCGACTTCAGTTCTCCCAAGAACCGCAAGGGCCCAACGACCTCCACTGCAATGGGCCGTGAAATCGCCAACCCAAAATCGTTCTTACAGAGAACCGTATAGACGCCCGCATCCTCAATCCGGCTGCTTTCCACGGAGTACTCCACCCCATCAACTCCGGCCAGCTGCCGCCCATTCCGCATCCAGATGAAGGACGTACCCCCGTCCGCATCGGCCCGAAGTTTAAACGGCTTACCTAACTCATAGACACCACTACCCGAGACTCCACGAATCACCGGCGGCGAGCCCACTTTAATCCCGTCCACCCACCCCGCATCCGCACCACCAACCGTGTCGCCATCCTTCACGTAAGTCCACGTCACCTCGGTCTGAGCCCTCGACACATAAACCTTTACGTTCTCCCAGCCCGATTGCCCCGAAATCCAGCGCTGAACCCGCCCCCCAACGCTCACCGCAAGAATGTCCGCATTGCGCTCGCTACTCACACTCCAATCAAAAGAGACCCACGTCGGCCCATCAACGACCGCCCTCAAGACCGACTTCCCACCATCCCCAATCACACCCGAACGCACACTCGCCGTGCCTGTCGTAAACTTGCTGCTGTCAGAAAACCACGAAGCATCTCCCGAACTCGAAAAGCTCAACCCAGCGTAATCCAACACCTCCCCAAAGTTCAGTTCCCCTCCCGTAATCAACAACGTCATCACAACCGACGCACTCCCAAACTCGTTCCTCGCCGTCACCGTCACTCGATAACTCCCAACCACCGTCGGAGCGCCTCGGATAGAACCCGATTCCTGATCAAACACCATCCCCGTCGGCAAAACGCCCGAAATCGACCACCCAAGCACCCCGCCGCCTCCCTGAACCACCACCTCCAACGGACGGCCAACCACCCCTTTCACCTCACTTGGCCCAGTAACCGTTGGCCTTTGTCCACTGACCTGCCCAACCCCCTCAATCGTCCCAGTCACAAGATAACGCCCCACCGATCCATAGCGACTGTACCCATCCAACTCAGAGTTACCCTTCGCTGCGCCTTGAATCACGAGCAAGTACCGCCCCGCCACCAAACGCCCTGCCACACTCGCCGTCAAAGACGCCTCCGGATTGCCCGAAGCCACCACTTTTCCCCCGCTGTCCCTCAACTCCACCGAGACATCAAGATTCGCCCCAACAGAGACCGGCGCCACCTGCAACGAAAATGCCCCCCCACTGGACTGAATGGCATACGCGTCCACGTCCAAGTCAGCACCAATCACCCCTTCAAACGATACCGCCCCACCCGCACCGACCGGCAAAGCCACACTCGAAGCCTCCGTTTCACCCGATTCGTCGGACACCCCGCCCAAGACCGACTTGATAATCGCGATCTGGTCCTGCCGATTGTTTGCCCCGCGATACTCCCCCTTGCTCCACTGCGTCACCCCACGGCTGTAAGACACCCCCATGATCGGCCCCCAAGACAATGCCCCCGAGCCGTGCCCAGAAAAGTACTCGGCGGCAGGATTCACCCGGCCACTGTGCAAAAGCCCCAGCGTATGCCCAACCTCGTGGGAAACGCTCTCCGCAATCGCCGTAACAGACGTGTTAAAAACCCAACACGGCACGGTGGCCGAAAACGCCCGCCCCGCGCCGGCAAAACTATTCATCATCGCCACCCCACCCGCTCCCGGCGACGCCGTCGACGTGGGCGTAACAATGCAACGCATCCGACTGCCCACCGCCGCCGAGTTGTAACGACGAACATCCGTCGTGATGCTCACCGCAAACGGGGCATAATCCTCAACCACCCGATTGAAAACCTCGCGCATCTGAGCCGTGGTCAGACGCGCCGGGGCCGCGACGATTTTCCTTCCCCCGTTCCAAGCTGGATCCGTCACCGTCTCCCCATCAAAATCCAAGTAAACCACCCGCGCTGCCGACGGCGCGCTATCGAGCACCGGAACTGACCCAACGCCTGCCCCCCCCTCATCAGGTGCCGCCACCGCCGCCTGATATGTCCGCTCACAGATCATGACAGCCAGCGGACGTTCCGTGACTCGGCCCGTACTCTCAGACTCCGGGGTCAGTTCAAAACCCACCCCAACCTCGGGCAGCAACACACTCCCGTAAACCTCATCCCCCTTTCGGCCCAAGCTGAACTGTCCCCCCTCAACATCTCCCCCCAACCGCACCCATCCCCCCGCATCCACCATCGCAAGGTTGACCAATCCTTCCACCTCACCCCCAAACGGAGTCGCAATCCGAACCCGATCCCCCGGGCGGACCCCCGGCCACTCCGTCTCCTGCCCCCACGTAAACTCCCGGCTTCGACCCTTTTCCCCCCCAGCCGTATCCAACAACGCGGGACCACGCACCGAGAGCCGCGCCCCCCGAACCGAGCCCACTCCCCGCAAATCCACAGCAAACCGCTCTCCCTCCCCGTCCCCCGAACCTGCCAGCAGCTTCAACTCCGAAACCCAACTTCCTAAACGCCCCTCAACGGTTTCCCGCACCTTCGCAAAAAAACCAGTCTCGGAACCACCTCTCCCGCCTCCCAGCCACAGCCCGCCAACAAAAACCCCAATCAGCAAAAGCACCCGCAAACCATTCCGCAGCCCAACTCTTAAACCCCTGATGAACAACACCAAACGTTCAAATAGCGTTCTCATAGATAACAATCCGGTTTCGTTGACTGGTCAGCTGTCCCATTTCCCGAGGACCGACTCGCCGCGTCCACCCAAGTGAACCGCTTCTCAGATGAACGCCGCACAATCGATTTTTTGCTCAATCATCTCTGAGCATCGTTCGCGCCAGAGAAAATCGTCAGCACCCGCCTCACCGACCCCCCATCGCAACCCTCGCCACCCTGGACACCAACCTCCAAACCAAAAACGCTCGTAAGTCGTGACTGGCGGATGGGGAGGGATTCGAACCCTCGGTACCGATTAAAGTACACACGCTTTCCAGGCGTGCCCGATAGACCACTCTGGCACCCATCCCCGCGTCACAGCGGACCGCAAATGCACCAGTCACTCCCCCGAAAATCAAGCAGCAAACTCTGCCCCCAATAAAAGGTTCACCCTTTTCCCCAGCCCGTTTTCGGGTTCCATTCAACAAATGGACCTCCCTTTCACCAAAATGAACGGCGCCGGGAACGACTTCGTGATGGTCGATAACCGCGCCAACCAGTTCAGCCTTTCCAAAGAACAAATCGCACGCCTCTGCGACCGTCACCGTGGCATCGGTGCCGACGGCCTCATTTGCGCAGAACCCGCCTCCTCCCCCCAAGCCCACCTTCGGATGCGCTACTACAATGCCGATGGGGGCGAAGCCGAGATGTGCGGCAACGGCGCGCGCTGCTTCTCCCGCTTCGGAGCCAGCCTGCTGCATCTCTCCGACGCCATCCGCTTCGAAACCCTCGCCGGTGAAATCCACGCACTGCTCCTCGGTTCCTCCGTGCGCCTCACCATGAGCGCACCCCACAGCCACCAACCCGCCACCCTACTCACCGTCAACTCCAGCCAACTCGCCGTCCATTTCCTCAACACCGGCGTCCCACACGCGGTCATCCCCGTGTCCGACCTCGCGAACTGCGACGTGCATCGCCTCGGCGCAGGCATCCGCTACCACGACCACTTTGCCCCCAAAGGCACCAATGCAAACTTCACCGCCCCCTCCCACTCCCCAGAACAAGACCTTCTCGTTCGAACCTACGAGCGCGGCGTTGAGGGCGAAACACTCGCCTGCGGAACCGGCGTCGTCGCCTCAGCCCTCATCCACCACCTCGAAACCGGCAAACCCTCTCCCATCCGCGTCCGCGTCGCAGGTGGTGATGTCATGGAAGTCGCCTTCAAAAAGAACAATCACGGCTTTCATGACGTCACCCTCACCGGTCCAGCCGACTTCGTCTTCACCGGCAACGTAACAGTCTGACAACGACAACGCACACCTCCCGACCAAGCCCAAGAACTGCTGAAACTAAACCATAAACTGATGAACACCCTCAAAGCATCCGCCCTCGCCCTCGGCGTCGTCGCCACAACCATCCACGCCCAAAGCCCTGATTCCAAACCCCTCGGCTACCAAGACACGCCCATTATCCCCGGGACTAAATGGCACGTGCACGACGGGGAACGCCCGCAACCACGTATCATTACCCCCGGCGAAAACAGCACGCAAACGACACCAGGCACCGCTCCAAGCGACGCCGTCGTCCTCTTCAATGGAAAAGACCTTTCCATGTGGAAAAACCACGCCGACGGACAACCCGCTTGGAAAGTAGAAAACGGACACATCGAAATTGCCCCAAAACGAGGGAGCCTCTCCACCGCAGGCGAGTACGGACCCGATATCCAACTCCACATCGAATGGTCCGCCCCGCAACCCGCTTCCGGAAACGGACAGGGTCGCGGTAACTCGGGGGTCCTCTTCTTCGGAAAATACGAGGTCCAAGTGCTCGATTCCTACGAAAACAAAACCTACCCCGACGGTCAGGCCGCCTCCCTGTACGGATTTATGCCCCCACTCGTAAACGCCACCCGTCCGCCCGGAGCGTGGAATATTTACGACATCATCTTCAACGGTGCTCGGTTCGAAAACGATAAGCTCGTCAGCCCAACCATCATCACCGTCCTCCACAACGGCGTGGTCGCCCAAAATCACATCGCTGTACCCGGACCAACCTCCCACAAAGGCCTACCCACCTACAAACCCCATCCCGAGAAGGGACCCATCGTCCTCCAAGACCACGGCAACCCCGTTCGCTACCGGAATATCTGGCTCCGAGAACTGAAGCCAGTCGACTCAAAGTAAGCCTCCGAAGCTCCGCGGATGTTGCCCCCCTCCCAAATCTCGGACAAACCCACCGCCCTCCGGCGGTCGCCTCACCCCATCGTGTCGGCTCTCATCGCCGGCACGATGTGCCTCGCGCTGCCGCCTGCGCACAGCGCGGATGCACCGAAAACGGCCGAACGTCCACCTCCGCCACCGCTAAAAATCGTCGTCGCACTCCCGCAACCCGAAGGCACGCTATCCCTCGGAATTTTCAACGCAGCCGGCAAAATCGTCAAAACACTCGCAACCGAACAAGAAATCTCCTCACTAAAATCCAACCTTAACGGCATCGAACTGCTCTGGGATTGCACCGGTGAAAAGGGACTCCCCGTCACAGGATCCAACTACCGAGCCAAAGGCTTCTTGGTCAGCGACCTCAGCACCCAAGGAGAAGCCTTTCACGGAAACGATTGGGCCACCGATGCCGAACCCAAACGCCCCGCCTCCATCACCGGACTCCGCTTTGAAGACGGCGCCTTCGTCATCTCACTCAAAGACGCCTCCGGCAACGCCTTCGCAACAACCCACCCCCTCCCCGCAGAGAAACCGCCCATCCCGGCCGCCCCCGCGCCCGCATCCCAAGACACCGCCACACCTTTGCCCGCCACCCGTCCACCCGCCGAACCAAAAGACGAACTCGGACTCCAGAGCCGCGCAATGGACGCCACCCAGTGGCAAATCGAGGACGGGAAAGCCATGCTCAAAACGGTGGACGGCATCCCCCTGCGCCAAATCAAAAATCTTCCCGGCGAACCGATTCCCATTGCCGTCGCAGCCGCTCCTAACGCGCCTGTAGTCGCCCTTTTAGAGCAATCACGCGACCGAACCCGCGTCCGGATTCTCCGATTCCGCCCCCTCCCTGGGGAAAAATGGAAGCCCACCATCAATCCCATCACAAAAACCGCCGTCACCGACACCGGCGTGAACATCTGGCAAACCCTCTTCGAACACCAAATCCTCGCCACCGAATCCCAATCCGCCGCCGCTAAATGGCTGCCCGCACTCAAGAAAGCCCCCGCATCCGGCAAACTCAAAGTGCCCCTCACCCCCAGCTCCATCGACTCGAACCAATCTCCCTCCACCGAAGTCGTCGCCAGCTTCGACGACGATGGTCTCCAACTCCGCTCCGCCGACGGCCTCCTCCTCCGACGCATCACTTCCACCCCAGGCATCAAGTGGGCCTGCCTCGCCATCGATGCCATGGACCGTTCAAAACTCCGCATGTTCCAAAGCGATGGAGCCGTCATCGAGGAGTTCTCCCTTCCCCTACCCCTCGCCGCTACCCCACTGGACGCCGGCTCTTTCACGCCTCCCGCCAACGCAAAAAAATAGCCTCATTTACTCTGGAACCCGCATGAATGCTGGGTTCCACGGTTTATATGGCATTGCGCAGTCCAGTTTCCAGCGGCAAGCTCTCGCACGACCATCGTGCAATCTCCACTCCCACTCCTCGCCTTCTTTTTCCTCCTACTAACCCCTTTCCTCCCAGCCCAAACCCTTTCCATCGGACAAACGGTCTCAGCCGATCCATTGGAGGATCTCGTCCCAAAAAACCGGGTCCAAGCAAGGTCGGAATCAGGAAAGTCCGGTCCTTGGGGTAAACTTGACCTTTACACCGTCTTCCTGGAGGCGCCCCGAGACGTCATCGAACTCGTAACCCCCGCGGAAACCAGAACCCTATGGACCTTCGAAAAACATGCGCGCTCCGACGTTCATGATTTCCTTCGCCAACTCCAACTGCCCGAACAACTCCTCGAGAAACTCGAAGACGAATCCCACTGGAGCGACATCGGCTCGGCGACCATCCTCCGACCCGATAGCGACACGCTCCAAGCCATACCACCAGAGCCCAGAGCCCGACTCTATAACTTCCTCGGACGTTTCCTCTCCAACCCCCTCCAACGCGAACCGGAAATCTTCTACGGCGAATCCCCCGAGCGTTGGTTCTCAAATAGCGGACTCTCAAAACCCATCGTGGACGCCATCATCGGAATGACCTATCTCCGTGGCGGAAAACACGTTTTCGCAGACACCCCCGTCGTCCTCGCCCTCGCCGAATCCGATCACGAACGCACCCGCATTCAACAGGCCCTCAGCCGCATCCCCAACCTCATGGCGAAGGTCAAAATCGGCCCTGACGAACCCATGCAAACCATCGCCCGCTGGTGGACCGCAAACGGTTTGCTCAGCGGAAATATCCCGCTCCTGAAATCTCTCCTCGCATCGGGCATGGAAGATTCCGTCGACATCTCCCGCTTCCTCCCCCCTTCCGCCAAAAAGGTCATCTTCACCTACCCCACCCCACTCGACGCCCGCTCAGGCCACCTCCCCGACTGTCACTGGTCCTCCCTCAACTTCTTTAACGACCCTCCGCTCGACCGTCTCAGCGATCCCCGCATCGCCGCCGCCTACGTCCGCGAAAACTTCGAACCCATCAACAGCGACCCCCACTACGGGGACGTCATCTTCTTCATGGACCCTTCAACCAAGGAAGCCCACCACAGCTGCGTCTACCTCGCGGACGATATCGTCTACACCAAAAACGGACGCTCCCTCCTCGAGCCTTGGGTCTTCATGCACCTTTCAGAGGTGCGCGACATCTACGGAATGCACATCGCCTCGGAAACCGTTATCTACCGTCGGAAAAAGACCTGATTCACCCACCGCTCACTGGCTTTTTCTCGCACACCCCCCGCGCGAAGGCATGATGCTCGAAATGTCCGCGGACCGATTCTCCCCCTCCTCCTTCGTCAACCTCGACCACACCGAACACCGCGTTCTCTTTGAAGCCGGACCCTTCGTGTGGGACGCCCTCGGCCAAATCGCAAGCTACCTGAAGTTCCGACTAAAACCCGCCATTCTCGGAACCCCCGTCGGCAAACCTTTCATCAGCAACGCCGTCTTCATCGGCCCTGGCACCATCATCGAACCCGGTGCGGTCATCAAAGGCCCCGCATGGATTGGCTCCAATTGCGAAATACGCAGCGGTTGCTACATCCGTGAAAACGTCATCGTCGGCGATCACTGCGTCCTCGGAAACTCATGCGAGTTCAAGAACTGCCTCATCTTCAACGACGCACAAATCCCTCACTTCAACTACGTCGGCGATTCCATCCTCGGCCACGCCGCCCACCTCGGCGCAGGCGTCATCCTCTCCAATGTCCGACTCGATCGCAAAGAAGTCCTCATCCCTCTCCCCGAAGGCGGATTCCAACCGTCCGGACTCCGCAAATTCGGCGCAGTGATTGGTGACCACGCCGAAATCGGCTGCAACAGCGTCATTAATCCCGGCTCCCTCATCGGTCCCAATACCCTCCTCTACCCCGGAACCCAATGGCGCGGCATCCTGCCCGCCAACCGAGTGGTCAAATGGCACCAACCCCAAGAGATCACCGAACGCCCACCCCGCACGCTCTAAACACCTCCAGAGAGACCTCTCCGCCGACCACCCTCGGCCCCTCGCCGCAGGCCAAATTGCGGGGGAACCCCTTCGCAATTCTAATCCCGCCAGGGACAAAAGTTAAACAACTGCACCTGAACCGGTGTCCGTTTCTCAGGCTCAATGTCCACCACCGAAAGGCTCCCGTAATCCACGTCAAACGAAGCAAAATGGCCCATCGGCCAGCCCAGTAACAAGGCCATCACTGCACGGACAATCCCGCCGTGACACGCCACCACCACCCTGCGCCCCGCATTTTCCGCTAAAATCCGGTCCAAACACGGCTTCACCCGCGTAAGCAACTGCACCGTTCCCTCGCCATCCTCAATCGCGTTCCCGTCCATCGCATGCAACCAGTCAAACGCACTAATCCCAAACCGATCCAAAACCTCGTTCCAACGCAAACCCGTCCACGCCCCAAAATCCACCTCCCGTAAATCATCCATCACCACCGCCTCCAACCCCGACCGCCGCAAAAACGGCCCAATCGTTTGCTCCACCCGCCGCATCGGACTCCGATAAACCACGTCCGCCGACTGCCCCATCAGCCACCCCGCCGCAGACTCCCCATGATCCAAGCCCAACGGCGACAGCCCCATGTCAATCCGACACCCCCCGAAGACTCGGTGATAACGCTCCTCCACCTCGCCATGACGCACCAAAATCAGGCGAACCCCATGCTGGGGAATCTCGGCCCTTAACATCCTACTTAGGTTCGGGCGCACCCGCCGGCTTGCCTTCCTTCGCCGGCGCCGCGCCTGCATCCGCCCCTGAAGCTGGAGCGGTCGCCTTGACCGGATCTACCGCCTCTTTCGACGGAACAACCAACTTCTGATTCTCAGACAGCGCCTCTGCGGCGAACAAGGACCGTGGAAACTGCGACTGCAACGCCTCGTACGCCTGCTTCGCGTCCGCCACCCGACCCGCAGCACGGTGAATCCTCGCAGTCTGCAACAAGGCCAACGGCGCACTAAACGAACGCCCAAACTTAGCCGACACCGACCGATAAATCTCCAACGCCTCGTCCGCTTTCCCTTCCGCCTCCAAGTTGGCCGCCAATCCCGTCAATGCCCCCGATTCCATCGGATGCCCCACATGCCTCGCCTGAAACTCCTTCAAAACCGCCGTCGAACCCGCCAAATCACCCGCCTCACGCAGCTTTTGCGACAACGCCAACCGCGCATTTCCCGCAATCACCGAATCCCCCTGCCCCCCAATGAACACCTTCAACGCATCCGCCGTCGTCGCATTCGCAAACGCCCGACTCGCCGCCTCACGCTTCTGCGCCGCCATCCAAGTAACGCCAGTGTACCCAGCAAATACCAGCGCCGCCAAAAGCACCGTCCGCCGCACCTTCGCCCCGTGCTTGATGTAAAATGCCATCGGATCGAACACCTGCTCGGCCTCCGTGGGCGTCAAAACCGTCTTGGCGACATCGCTGGAACCCGATTTCGCACCGGGAGATGGGAATGCATTCGACATGGGAAAAAAAAGACCCGCTCAACATCTCCGCACCCGGCGGGCATCGGCTCGCGAAGAGTGGAAGAATCTGAAGGGTTTCAACCGGGGAATCAAACAGGATTCACACCAACACCGGTTCAGAAAAGTTCACCCTGCTGTAACTTCCCGACATCAGCCTCAGCCTGCGAACCGTCACCTCCCTCGCCCCCGGGGCTCTCCGTCGCCACCCCCTCGCCCGCCAGCGCCGCGCGCAAATCCGTTTCCCCCAAAACCGTGACCCCCAAACGCTCCGCGTCATCCCGCTTCGAACCGCCTCCCTCGCCCGCAATCAAAAAATCCGTCGCCCCACTCACCACTGCCACCACCTTCGCCCCCACTCCCCTCAACGCGGCCGTCACCTCACCCCGCGTCATCCCCGTAAACGATCCTGTCACCACCACCGTCTTCCCCGAAAAACGCGACGCCACCCTCACGCTGCCGCCGCTAGATCCAACCGGACGAATCCCTAACTCGCCCAACACCCGCAAAACCTCGCGGCCCCGTTCCCCCTCGAAATACGCAATCACAGACCCCGCAACCACCGGTCCAACCCGAGGCAACACCCCCCCACCCGCCGCCTTCGAACGCTCCGCAAAATCACCCCGGACCAACTCCGTCTCCAACTCCGCAACCTCAGCCAGCAATGCCGCGTGCCGCCCCTCAAGCACCATCCGCTCCGCCTCGCTCAATCCCCGATTCCCTCGCGCCCGCGGGTTGGCACGCTCCACCTCCCCCATCGCCACATCACGCCGAACCACCGCCCGTAATAGCCGCGATTCAGCCAC
>JBIIXW010000083.1:0-13278 GCA_044347165.1 Chthoniobacteraceae bacterium | reverse complement strand
CTCCCACCCCTCGGCGACCAACTTGCTGCGGAATTCAAGGTGCCCGTTGGCTTTGTCGCCTGTGGGGTTGGAGCGACCAGCGTGCGCGAATGGCTGCCGCAAGGCGTCCGCTTCCCAAATCCACCCACCCTTGTCGGCAACGTTCTGACCGTTTCCGGAAATGGCTTTGAATCGACCGGAAACCTCTACCAGCGCTTCACCGACCGATTAAAGCCATTGGGCAAAAATGGGTTCCGCGCGGTGCTTTGGCACCAAGGCGAATCCGACGCAAATCAGGCGGACCCTTCCCGGACCCTCGTGGGCCAGCAATACCGAATCAGCCTCGAAACCCTCATCCGAAACTCCCGCCAATCTATTGGATGGCAGGCACCATGGTTCGTGGCTCAGGCGTCCTACCACGTTCCCGGCGATGAGTTCTCTCCCGAAATCCGGTTGGCCCAACGACAAGTTTGGGAAAGTGGCGTCGCACTGGAAGGCCCAGACTCTGACGCCCTCGTCGGTCCGCTTCGGGAACGAAATGGAGCCGGCGTACACTTCAGCACCGAAGGCCTCAATCAACATGCAACACGGTGGCACGAAAAAGTTGCTCCGTGGTTGAAGTCCCAACTTGCGCAGGGCCCCACCCCGGCACTCCCGCCCGGAAAGCAGCCGTCCCAAAAGCGGCTCACGGTGAACGGATTGTTTTCAGACCGAGCAATTCTTCAGCAAGGTCGCGACATTCCCGTCTGGGGAACCGCAGCGCCCAGCGCAACCATCTCGGTCACCCTAGAGCCGAGTCCAACAGAAACAAAGACCGTCACAGCAGATAAAGCAGGTAACTGGGGCGTCACGCTTTCGCCGCGCAAATCATCCGGTGCGCCCCACCGCCTCTCAATCCAATGCGGACCCGACACCATTAGCCTGCGCGAACTCGTCATCGGTGAGGTGTGGCTAGCATCGGGACAAAGCAACATGCACTGGACGCTTCACGAACGACATCATGTTGACCATGCAAAGGCTGAAATCGACGGCATGAACGACCCGCTTCAGCGACACTTTACCATCGCAAAAACGGGAAGTGGCATTCGCGGCTGGGTCTTTGGCGACACCGCGGGATCCTTCGGAGAAAACGGTCCGACACCATCGCAGCCCGTTTCAGGCGGTTGGCATCTTGCCACGCGAAATGACGTGCTCACTGGGGCAACGGACGGCGATTCCGCTGTCGGCTATTTTTTCGCGAAAGAACTCCGCAGGGAGCTGGGGTGCCCGGTCGGCATCCTCAACGCCTCTGTTGGGGGAACCCCGATTGAGCAATGGTCTGAACGCGGTGGCCTCTACAACGGCCTCATCCGCCCCATGGCACCGTACGCCATCAGCGGCGCAATCTGGTACCAAGGCGAAAGCAACTGCATCAACAACGACGGTGCCGCCTACACGAAACGTCAGAACGACATGGTGGATACTTGGCGCCACATTTGGGGCCGCAAAGACCTGCCCTTCTTTTACGTGCAAATTGCCCCGTTCAATTATTTTAAGACCGATAACACCAAGAACCATACGCCCGACACCTTGGGCGAGTTTTGGATGGCTCAAACAGCGTCACTCAAGCACCCCGGAACCGGAATGGTTGTCATCAATGACATCACCGAGAACCCGGCAGATATTCATCCGCGCAATAAGCAAGACGTTGGCCGCCGCCTCGCTCGGCTTGCCCTGCAAAATGTCTACCGCCGACGCGACATCGAAGCCCGCTCTCCCATGCTCTCCAAAGTTGTTACCGAGGGTTCCAAACTGCGCGTCCACTTCCTCAACACAAGTGGCTCCCTCAAAACGCGGGACGGCAACTCTCCAACGCATGTCGAAGTTGCGGGAATCAATAACGAGTTTCACCCTGCAGACGCCGTAATCGAAAAGGATACCCTCGTCGTCTCCAGCCCAAACGTCCCTGTACCCACCCGCGTAAGGTACGGATGGGCGCAGGACGCCATGCCAAATGTCGCTGGTGCAACCGGTCTCCCGGTCGCGCCCTTCGACTCCGCAAAATGGCCGCTCGCCCAATGAATCAGAGCGCCATTTTGCGCCCAGAACTCGGAGCCCCAACCTACAAAAAACAGGCTTGCATGACGCCCCCCCATCAAGGACTCTCACCGCTCACTTCAGCGCTCGGATGGTGAAATGGCAGACACGTGCGTTTGAGGGGCGCATGCCGCAAGGCGTGGGGGTTCAAGTCCCCCTCCGAGCACCACCCTCATAACTCTCAGCAAATCCCTCAGTAAATGCTTCGCTGAGCCGCTTCACTGAGCTCGAAGACGAATCCAGTCACGCTCAGTTTCTCACTCAGAGCTGAGGAGGCTCTCGACGCTCTTTCGTCCTAAACTCGCGGGGAGTCGCTCCCGTGTATCGGCGAAAATCTTTGCTGAAGAAAAATCGGTCCCCATAACCCGTCCGAAACGCAATCTCCTCCACGCCCAACGTCGTTTCCACAAGCAACCGTTTAGCCTGAGAAATCCGAAACCGACGCAGCCAATCAATCGGCGAGGTCCCAAATGCTCGCTGGAAGAGCCTTGAAAAATGGGTCCCACTCATTCCGCACAATCGCGCCAACCCCGCCACGGTGTGCTTCTCGAAAAAAAATAAGGTCATCCGCTCCATCGCAGGTCGCAATAGAACGGGCGCGGCGCGCTCCACCCGGTCTTCCCGCCTCATCCACGCCTCGTAAATCAGGGCAACTACGCCTGCCACAGCCGCGTGAACTCGCGGCATCCCCACTCCATCAGGCAAAGGTAACGCATCAAATACCCCCTCCAACAATCGCGCCACCCCCGCTGCATCAGCGCCCCGCACAACAGGATCACTCCATACGCCCATCCGTTGCGCCAAACGCCCCATCTGTGGCCCGTCCGCACGCACCCAATACACCTCCCACGGACAGTCCTGCACCGCCCCGTGCGCGTGCGCTCGTGAACAATCCAGCCACACCACGTCCCCCGCATCCACAAACTGCGTCCTCCCCCCAACCGTCACCCACCCGCGCCCCGATAAACAGAGGATGATTTCGTGCCCCGGAAAATGCTCCCTCTCAACTCGATGCTCAGGCCCAGCAACCAAATGTCCCGCACGCACCACCGTGTAAAAGACCTCCGCCTGCTCCGGTCCGGGCGTAGCATACAGCGACACGAGAAAGCGGTTTGTCATGAGGGCTCCGAACACTCTTGCACAGTCGACAAAACTCTTTCCTCAAAAAAGCATCCCGACCTCACACAAAACAGCCACTTGCACACGTCCATCCCCTGACTCCTCTCGGATTGATGCCCCCTGAAACCCTCGAGCGCCTTTATGACGAACATGCGCCCAGCATGTTCAGATACCTCCACGGCATCTTGCTTAACGAACACGACGTCAAAGACGTGCTGCAGGAAACCTTTATCCACATCGCAAAATGCGCCTGCCCAGCATCAGCGGAATCCACGCGCGCGTGGCTTTTCCGGATTGCCCACAACGCCGCTATAGACCACATCCGACGAAACCGGACGCGTGAAAAGTACACCGAAACGTTCTCGGCCCAACCCCGGTCAGATTCCGAACCCCCGCCTCAGCCCGACGCGTCTTCCGTACCAGCTGCTCTCAACGCAGCGCTCGCGCAACTTCCGAAGGAGCAGGCATCCATCACCCGACTCCACCTCATCGAGGGACTCACATTCGACGCGATTTCGAAAATCCAGTCGGTGCCGCTCAACACGGTCACCAGTCGGTTTCGATACGCCCTCGCCAAACTGCGTCCCCTCCTCGAACCCCTGTACCAATCCCTGCGATGAAACCTGCCCCGGATAACACTCCCCCTGACCCTGAAGATGACACACATTTCGTCGCCTTTCTCAAAGAGGTGGCCCGTACCTCCGGTGAGCCGCCACCCCCTCAAGTATTGGAATGGCACACCGAAATTCTCACGGCGGCGACCCGCTCGACAGCGACCGAGTCCAAATCCGCGTCTGAGCGTGGCTCAGTGGTCACTCTCGTCCCCTTCACCCTCCGCCTCGCTTGGGCAGCGCTCTGGATCACGGCGGCCGCGTTCCATTTCATCACTCCTGACCCCCCAATCAATACTCCCCCCGTGAGACGCCCCTCGGCCGCATCCTTTCAACAACTCACCCGCAATGGCCAAAGCCTCCGCACCATCACTCCGCTCGTGCGATTCCACGCTCTCCACCGGGAACTCCAGCCCCGTTGACCGCATCAACCATGAGCTCCCCCACACCCACCCCTCCCTCTGCCAGCGCCCCCCGATGGAAACGGGCGCTAACAAGTCTGTTCCAAATCGCCATAACGTGCATTTCGCTGCTGGCCCTCGGCGTCACCTACATCAAGTGGGACAGTCAACGCTTGGCGCAACAGATCGCTCAGAAAGTCCGACTCACCGACGGTGGGAAAGGATTTCGAGAACTTGCCCCGCCCGTCGTCCCCGAAACCTCAAACTTCTGCAGCATCCCTTGTCTCAAGGATTCGGCTGGCGGAACAGGGAGCGATGATCGAGACAAAATCACGAGAACGAGAGTTCAGGACTTCATCCGGCGGCTGAAACTGGCGACGGATGACGTGAAAGCGACAGACTTCGCGGACAAACCCGAAACCACGACGGCCCTCTGGGCCAGCCGATTGACTGGTCGCCTGCCGGCGCCGATTCGGGATAATCTTCCGAAGCAGAGTTCCCCCTCAGCCACAGTCATTGCAGCCACCGATGCTCTCATTCCCGAACTCGCAGAGGTCCTCGAGGCGGCGAATCGGCCAAACGCACAATGGATCCCAACTCTCCGCATCCGAAAGTTTAAGGGCCCCCTCCAGTTTGTCGAAACACAGCAACCAACAGTTTCACTCGGCCTTGCAAAGCTGCTCAATGCGCTGGCGATTGTTTATCTCGAAGAAGAATCGCCCGAAAAAACAGCCGCTTGCCTCAAGTCCATCATCAGAATCGCAGAGGCAAACCTCGACGAACCTCTTCACATCTCCGGGCTCGTCGCAGCCTCGGTTTTGAGTAGCGCACAAGCCTCCATCAAATGCGCCCTATCGAGTCACAAAATGTCCGTCAGCCAGATTGAGGGCCTACTCGCGTGCCTCCAAAAGATTCGCGTGACCGAGTCGCACGCCCGAGCCTCGAGGGTCGAAGCCGCAATCGGGCTGGAATTCATCGACTCTCTTGATCTGCCTCAAGTCCGTAATGCCCTCCATGATCACGCTTCAAACGCGTATCCCGCGCTCTTCGCTTTCTCAGGGGCATTAATCAAGAACCTCTCGCTCAGAGCACTCCTCGAGCAGGTAAACCCAGATGCGCCTATGTCTAGCGGACAAATACCAAGCCACATGCGTCGAATAGCAGAATGGCAAAATCAGAAACAATCTCCCCTCCTAGACCTTGCTGAAAAACTTTATCCCATGCGAACTCCGCGACTCTCGCTCTTACGCACCATGGCCACAACCGAGGCGCAACTCCGCCTCTCTCGACTCGCATGTGCCATCGAACTACATCGTCGTTCCAAATCCGTCCTTCCCCGCACGCTTGATGAGCTTCCTCCCGCAATCGTTGCGGATAATGACGACCCTTTTGCAACAGGGCCCATGCATTACCGCCAACTCAACCCCGAATCCAAGCAGGGTTCCTTTAGACTGTGGTCTGTCGGCCTCGACTTCGCCGACGACAACGGCGAAATCGAGCAGACGAAGCCCTCTGCGCCGCCGAGAGCATCCGGAGGAGACATCGTTTGGAACTCCTCCCCGAGTAAATCCTGAACGCTTGCCCGCACCACCGAGGGAGCACGCCCGGCGCCCCCCCCCGCCTTCATCATTGAACCCACCAACGGCCCTCCTAGCCTCGGCAGAATGTTGCAGCACGTCCCCCTCGAAGACCGCCTTTCCGATGTTCTCGGCAAAGCGGCGCGCGGCTTGAGCCTCAATCCTGCCGCCCTCTCAGAACGAACCGGACTCCAACAATCCGACATCCAAGAAGCCCTCGAGGGCAATGCCTCCGCATCCATACTTGCCAAACTGGGACCTGCTTTGCACCTCCACGTCCCATCCTTAGAGGCCCTTGCAGCTGATATGATTCGGCCGGCGACGGTTCATCTTGATGGCGTGGCCGGCTTCAACACTCCCTTCGATGACATGACCGTAAACAGTTTTCTCGTCTGGGATCCCGTCTCCCGCGACGCAGCAGCATTCGACACTGGCGCGGACGTCTCAGAGATGCTCGCAGTGGCGAAAGAGAAACAACTCACCATCAGGCTCATTCTCATCACACACTCTCACGGCGATCACATTTTCGACCTCGATCGGCTCAAAGAGCGGACCAAGGCTCCGGCTTGGACCAGTGAAAAAGAACCCGTCGATGGAGCCACGAGTTTCCAACCCGGAAAAACGTTCTCAATCGGTGCCCTAAAAATCGATACCCGTTCGACTTGGGGCCATTGCCATGGAGGCATCACCTACATCATCGACGGCCTCCAACGCCCCATCGCTGTGGTGGGTGATGCGCTTTTCGCCGGATCCATGGGTGGAGGAAAAATCTCTTACGCAGACGCCCTTCGGACCAACCGCGAATGCCTGTTCTCGCTGCCAGACAACACCGTCGTGTGTCCCGGCCATGGGCCAGTCACGTCCATCGGCGAGGAACGGCACCACAATCCTTTCTTCGCACAATAACGCTAACCCAACCTCTATGAGCACTTCCCTCAAAAACCCCATCGGCATCGTTGGCCTCGGCAGAATGGGCGCGAACATGGCGCGCCACCTGAACGATCAGGGTTTCCGCATCGCAGCAGTCCTAGACACAGACGCATCCCTCACCTCCGCGCTGGCATCCGAGCTGAAGGCTACCGCCTGCTCAAAGCTCTCCGACGTCACTCGCCTCGCGAAAATCATCATCACCGTTGTGACTGATGATTCCTCTCAACTCGCAATCTTTACCCGAAAGGGAGACAACCTCCTGACTGGAGCAAAAGGGCGTAGCTTCATCAACTGCGCAACCGTCAGCCCCTCCACCCACGTCAAGATAGACAACCTTGCCCAGAAAGCGGGAGCTTCGAGCCTCGAGGCCTGCATGGCGTCGTCCATCACCCAAGCCCGAAACGGAACGCTTTACCTCATGTGCGGCGGCGACAAGCGAACATTCACCAAAGTCCGTCCGGTTCTCGAAGCGCTGTCTGACGGAGGCAAGTTGCTCCGCCTGATCGGAGCGACAGGCCAAGCAGCGCAGGTGAAAGCCCTGGTCAACATGGTCATGAACATCAACACTGCCGCCCTCGCCGAAGGCCTTGGCCTCGGTGAGGCATTAGGGCTCGACCTCGGGATGCTCCGCGAAGTGTTTTCCCAAACGGGCGCCAACAGTCGCGTACTGGCAACCGACGGCGAAGACATGGTGAATCGCGACCATGCGTGTTTCTTCAGCGCGCAACATGCCGCCAAAGACAGTGGAATTGCCCTCTCACTCGCCGCCAAGGAACGCATGCAGCTTCCCTTGGCAACTGCAACACTCGCCCAATATCAACGCATGGTAGATGCGGGCCTCGGGCACTTGGACAAAAGCGGGATTGCAGAACTGACCTTCAAAGGCCGCGGTCCCAAAGCGCAGCGGAAATCGGCTACCCCCTCCAAGAAATAAGAACCACCCTCGGACAAAGTTCGCTCACCGTCGCTCTTTGCTGCTTCCATTAACGCTACTGAGAGGCGTTCAGGGTCTAACCCGAAGGTCAAAGCCAAAAAAAGGGCGCCCTCGAAAGGGCGCCCTTTGATGTTTTGCAGACGTTTTACAAACAATCGCGAGAGCGGAAGCTACTTTTTCTTCGCAGGCTTCGCCGCCTTCTTCGCAGGGGCCGCTTTCACAGGGGCTGCCTCTTTTCCGCCGCGTTTTAGCGAGGATGTCAGCTTGAGAACACGCTCACGCATCTCCTTGCCGGCCTTGAACTTAACGGTGGCACGAGGAGGAATCGGAACGCTCTTCTCAGGCTCGTTCGGATTGCGCCCCACGCGAGCCTTAGTCAGTTGCGCCTTCAGAACACCGAAGTTACGCAACTCAACCGTCTCACCGCGCGCCAAAGAATCGGTAATTTCAGCCAACACACCTTGCACGACATCAGCAACCAACGCCTGTGGTGCTCCCGCTTTCTCGCTTACACGAAGGACAATATCTCGTTTTGTCAGAGTGGACATGCCGCTACCAATCGCCGACTTACTCGCGACCCGCAAGCATCTTCTGTCCAGCACACTCCATACGAACACCTCGGTGCAAATTGTAAGACTTTGCGAGTCTAGAACTTCCCAATTCAGGCGAGGCTTCCGGTTTTTTGTCTGAAAACGGCACTTCAAACCGTCACACACATCCAACTTGACATAAGCACTCTGCGCATTTGCTCGCTTACGCTCGCGAGTCGTGTTTCGTCTTGATTTCTCGCTAGGTTGTACGCCCGACGCTTTCGGCTACACTCTCGGGGCACCCCAAAACCGACCGCACACGCCCTGAAAAGAAGATGCGCCTCTCACTTTGCTCACTACGGATTCGGAACCTCGCCCTCGTAGAAGAACTCCACTGGGACATCGCACGCGGGTTCACCGTCGTCACTGGTGAAACAGGTTCGGGAAAGTCCATTATTGTCGGCGCTCTGAAACTCCTCGTCGGAGAAAAAGCGGATCGCTCGCTGATTCGCTTTGGCGCCGACCAATGCACGGTCGAAGCCGTCTTCGATACCGAATCCAGCGCCGACGATCTCAACGCATCCCTCGAAAATCTTGGCATTGACCCATGCTCAGATGGCCAACTTCTCATCAAGCGTTCCATCGCCACCGCCGGTTCTCATCGGCAGTTCGTCAACGGATCCCCAACAACGCTCGGAGCCCTGAAACAACTCGGAAACGGCCTACTAGACCTCCACGGTCCGCATGATCACCAATCGCTCTTCTCCTGCGAACTCCAACGCCAACTCCTCGATGCATATGCGGGAAATCACGCGCCGCTGAAATCTTACCAGGCTCTCTATCGCCGATCTCTCGATATTCAAAACGCGCTCGAAGAGTTGTGCGGCGATGACGCTGCCTTTCAACGAGAGATTGATCTTCTCGAACACCAGTCTTCCGAAATTGCGAATGCGGAAATTAAGCCTGACGAGGACGACGAACTCTCCCAGCGCCACACCCTGCTGTCGCAATCAAAACGCATCCAAGACATCTGCGCACAACTCGTTTCACGCATCACGGACGGTGATGGCAATCTGCGCGATATCGCGGCGAACCTCGGCCGCCCCGTCCGCGAGCTCGAACGCCTCGACCCCTCTGCCTCAGAAATCTCCGCCGCTCATGTTCGCTGCCTCGCAGAGATTGAGGATCTCGCCGACCGGATTCACCGCTACTCCAGCGACCTTGAATCCGATCCCGCAAAGCTCGTTGAAGTCGAGTCGCGTCAAAATCTCCTGGAAACCCTGAAACGCAAGTACGGCCCCTCGCTCGAAAAAGTCATCGCGTTCGGACAGAACGCAAGCGAACGACTCCACCGCCTGCTCGCTCGCGAAGACGATCGCCGACAGTTGCAGTCAGAACTGGATGCTCTCCAGTCCGAAATCCTCAAACATGCGGCAGCCGTCAGCGAGTCGCGTGCAAAAGCCGCCTCGAACCTCGCCGCAGAAATCGTTCAACACCTGCGCGACCTCGGGTTCCCAAAAGCCGGATTTCGGATCGGCATCACACGCCTCGCTGAACCCGGGCAGCATGGGATCGATGCCGTGGATTTTCAGTTTGCCCCCAATCCAGGGGAGCCCGAAAAGCCCCTCCGACAAATCGCGTCGAGTGGTGAAATTTCACGAGTGATGCTCGCTCTCAAATCTGCACTCGCCGAACAAGAGACCGTACCGCTGCTCGTCTTTGACGAAATCGATGCAAATGTCGGTGGGGAAATTGCCAATGCCGTTGGCCGAAAAATGCGTCGTCTCGGTCAAAAGCATCAAGTGATTTGTATCTCCCACCTCCCCCAAGTCGCCTGCTGCGCCGACCGCCACTTCGTGGTGTCCAAAGAAACGCGTGACGACCGAACACTCTCCAACCTGATTGAAACGCGCGGCGAGCAGCGTATCGCCGAACTCGCCCGCATGCTCGGAGGCAAATCGGCCTCAGCCCTCTCCCACGCCCGAGAACTGCTCGAGCTCGCGACAAACGACTAATGCTCATGCAAATCGATATCCTTTCCCTGTTCCCAAACATTGCGGAAGCGGCACTGTCGGAAAGTATCATCGGTAAAGCCCGCCAAAAGGGGCGTGTCTCCATTCGCAGCCGAAATATCCGCGACTGGGCGACTGACAAACACAAGACCACCGACGACACGCCCTACGGCGGAGGTCAGGGCATGGTCATGAAGTGCGAACCGATTTTCGCTGCCATTGCCTCCCTTCAAACTCCCGAGACTAAAGTCATCCACCTGTCTCCGACCGGACAGCGATTCAACCACTCGCACGCAAGACGACTCGCGATCCCAGATTCACACCTCATCCTTCTCTGCGGCCACTACGAAGGAATCGATCAACGCGTTCTCGACGCCTTGGTTCATGAGGAAATGTCCATCGGTGACTACGTGCTCACCAACGGCGCGCTTGCCGCCGCAGTCATTTCAGACGCAATCGTCCGACTCCTGCCCGGCGTTCTCGGAGACGAAACATCTGCTGTGGATGACAGCTTTGCAACCGGACTCCTTGAGTTCCCTCAATACACTCGTCCCGTGGAGTTTAATGGAATTCGTGTCCCCGACGAACTGCTATCCGGAAACCACGCAGCTATCGCAAGTTGGCGCCGACAGAAGGCACTCGAACGCACTCGCACTCGCCGCCCCGATTTGCTCGATGCCGAAAGGCTTTAGATCTACGAGCCAACCGTCGTTCGTGAGCTGAATCCGGTTTTCGTCGCTCACCACCAGACTCGGAACGATTTCCGGTCATGGCCCACTTCGTCTCGCTGGTTCTTCGGCACCCCATGGTGCTGGCCGGAACTCTGCAAATCGTATTCCTGCTGATCTCAGCCACAACCCACTTCCACGGCTGGCGCGAGGTGACGGCTTTCTTCGCCATATTTATCCCCACAATTCCACGACATCTCACCGCAATCGCACTCATTGCTTTCACCACCAGCCACCTTCATTTCCATCGCAATCACGGATCTCCCGTTGAAGTGGTTGTCTCCATGATGACACACGGTTCACCCGTGAACCTCCCCCCGACACCGGCCCTGTTGCAAACCATCCAACCGTTCGGGCGAGCCTGGACTTCAACCGCTAGCCTACTGAAGCCGGCTCGGATTGACACGGGAATGACTCGCCTGCAACTCCCACGCGGAACGCTGATTGCAATCCAAGGTCACACACCACTACCCGAACCATGGTCATCGGTCCTTCTCGCGGGCCCCGCCTCCCTGCCTGAGACCGCACGCAATCCCGGTGAATGGAATCCACGCGAACGCCTTCGGGCAAAAGGCATTCATCTCGAAATGCACTTGAACCGATTGAACTCGCTCCCAGAACAGCCATCGCCCCCCCTTTGGGTTCGCCTCAACACCGCGCTCGCAAACGCCATTCAGCCAACCCAAGCAGGCGATGATGAGCCCCTTCAACTGATTCGCAGTTCACTCCTCGGTGCCTCGGGAGAAGCCCTCCATTCCATCATCAATGACTTCCGAGCGACCGGTACACTTCACCTCTTTGCGGTGAGTGGGATGAACATCGCCGTCCTCGCGGCCATCGTCCAAATCCTGATCCGCCCGCTAGGGACCATCCACCCCGCGAGCGTCTTTCTCGCGGGTATCGCGATCAGCGCTTATGCCATGGCGACCGGCCTCGCCCCCTCATGCCAGCGCGCGCTCGTGATGGCCCTTCTTCCTCTCGTCGCAACCTTGATCAACCGCCCCACGTCCCTCCTCGACACCCTCGCCTCTGCCTTCGTCCTCCTGCTCCTCATCAACCCCAACATCTTTTTCGAGACTGGATTCCAACTCTCCGTGGCGCTCGTCGTCGGGCTCGCTGTGATCAGCCCCGCCTTCACCTCCCTCTTTGAACCCCATGCACGGCAACAACTCATCCCCGAACGTCTCCTCCCCTTGCGAAGAAAAGTGATGCGTGGTGGTCTAAAGTCTTTGGCTGCTGCCATCGCCGTTTCCCTCACCGCCACCATCACCTCACTCCCGTGGTCCATCCTCTCCTTCCGCCAAATCGCGTTTCACGCACCACTTGTTAACCTCGCCGCAGTGCCGATTGCAAATCTGCAAATGGTTGGGGCGTTTGCAGCCATTTTCGTCGCGCCGTTTCCCGCCCTCTCCCACCGCATCACCGACCTAAACCTTCATGCCGCTCGTCTGCTCGCTCGGGTCATTCGACTCGGCGCCCGTATCCCCGCCACCTTCCTCCTCGCCGCACCCGCAACCCGAGGTGCGGACTTCATCCTGCTCGATGAACCCGGTTCCTGCGTCTCGCTCCTCGGCCCGCCCTCTCACGCAACCCTCATCAATACCGGCTCTGAAAATCATTTTCACTCGAGCGTCTTACCCGCACTCCACGCTTTCGGATGCAACACGCCCGAGACAGCAGTCCTAACGACCGGAGACTCCGTGCATCTCGGAGGCGCCGTCCAGTTATTAGAAAAGGCAACTCCCGCAAAATGGATGATGCCCGCCACTTCCGACCGCTCCACTCACCACCGCCACCTGCGCGAATGGATGGACGCACGCCAAGTTCCCAAACGCTTCCTCCTCGCCCCCAATGCGTTCAGCCTCGGCAAATACTCCACTCTGCATTGCCTCCACCCGAATCTAGGATTCAACGCCACAACCGCCGCAGATAACTCTGCGGTACTACGCTGGCAGCACAAGGGCACGAAAGTTCTGTTCACAGGCCCTGCAGGATTCGCAACCGAACAAATTCTCACCAGACTCGATCGCGATTCGGTTCAGGCAGATATCTGGTTCAAAGGCCTCCATCCGAAAGACATCTCCGGATCTGCAACGCTCCTCGAGCAAATCAATCCAAAGGTCGTGATTCTCAATCGAAACCCCTACCGCTCAGGAGACGCCTCGATCGCCGCGCTCCGGACTCTCTGCCGAACCCGAGGCCTTCCACTACTAGAAATGGAAACAAGCGGCGCAATCATCGGACGTATCACCGACACTCACATTGAACTCACCCCGTACCGCGACCTAGCCAACCCCTTGATAATTCCCCTCAAACCTCAACGCTTCGGCAAAAAGTAACCGCGTTGCTTGTCCGAAATCGGGTGCCCCAAAAGTTCAAGA
>JBIIXW010000199.1:0-4230 GCA_044347165.1 Chthoniobacteraceae bacterium | reverse complement strand
AACTCCATCAAGCGGCAACTCGATCCGTCCGTGTGCTTGGACGCCATCCGCCGCGGCTTCGAAGAGGCGCTCGCTTTCGGAACGACCGCCATCTGCACCATGGAGGCGTTTCCCGAACTCATGCCCCATGTACCACCTCCCCCCATGCGAACGTGGTGGTGTTATGAAATGATCGATGTCCGCCACCGCAACACACCCGAAGAGGTCGTCGAAGGAGCCCTCCGCTTCTTCGACGAGTGGCGCGACCCGCTCAGTCATTCAGGCCTGAATCCTCACGCTCCATACACCGCTTCAGCCCCGCTTTTTCGGCTCGCCGCAGAATGTGGAACCAAACTCAACCTGCTCCTCACCACCCACGTCGCTGAATCATCCGAAGAATGGGACATGTTCAACACAGCAACAGGCCCCCTTCACGAGTTCCTCTCAAGCATCGGACGCCCCATGGACGATTGCGGGGACCAAACGCCTTTCCAGAAATGGTTCGATCACCATGGATCCCAACGCTGGCTACTCGCTCACATGAACCGGTTGTCAGATCGAGACCTCCAGCACCTCGCCCGTTTTCCAACGGACACCCGTCCCACGGTCGTCCACTGCCCCGGAAGCCATCGTTACTTTGACCACCCCCCCTTCCCCTACCAAGAACTCAGGTCCAGGGAGATTCCCGTCTGCCTCGGCACAGATTCTCTAGCCAGCACAGACTCTCTCAGCCTCTTCAGCGAAATGCGATCCGCCTCTCGAACCCTCACCGAGGACGCTGACGAACTGTTAAGGATGATCACCAGCATTCCCGGCGATATCTTGGCCCCCCGCACCTCCCTCGGAACTCTACGCACCAACGCCCCAGCGGACCTCATTGCGCTCCCACTCGCAGCGGAATCTGCTCGCGCCATTGTCGACTATGAACAACGCGTCCCTTGGGTCATGATTGCGTCCAACATCATCGTCGATCGTCTCTAAACCCGCAGCGTCCCGTGTCTCTCTCCTCCCTGATTCGTTTGTCGTTTGTTCTTCTCGCAGCGTCCGTCGTGGCGCCCTCCTCGGAAGCCGTCGAACCAAAGAAAAAGAAGCCCGCACCCACGACAAAACCAGTTGCCCCAGCGCCAAAGAAGGCTGACCCAGACCGGTTCCAGTCCCAGAACGATCCCTCACCACTCCCCCCCGAGCAACCCGGCGATTCCCTCGGTCTCGCGGCCCGAGGCGCCATCTGCATCAATGCTGGTACCGGCGAAGTCGTCTTCGAAAAAAATGCCGACGAAGCCTTCTACCCGGCCAGTACGACCAAAATGATGACCGCACTTCTGGTCATCGAATCCGGTCAATTGGACGCAGAGGTCGTCATCCAAAACGAGGACGCCGCCGTCGGCGAAAGCAGCCTCTCCGTCAAACCCGGCGAGCAAATCAAACGGATGCAAATGCTCTACGGCCTCATGCTCAAAAGCGCAAACGATGTTGCCCATGCGCTCGGACGAGACAACGCCGGAACCATGGCGCTATTTGCGGAAAAAATGACCGTTCGCGCGAAAGAACTCGGCTGCACCAACACCCATTTCACCAATCCTCACGGTTTACACCACCCAGACCATTACGCCTCACCCCGCGATCTCGCCACCATCGCGCGAGCCGCGATGCAAAACCCCGTTTTTCGACACCTAGTCTCCAGCAAAACCGCAAAATGGTCTGCTTCCGGGGGAAGCTGGACTCTTTCCAATCACAACCGGCTTCTCGAAAAATACCCCGACTGCAACGGCATCAAAACCGGCTACACCATCCCAGCTCAGCAAGTCCTCGTCAGCTCGGCCTCCAGAAACGGCATCAATGCCATCGCCGTGGTCATGCACACCAACAAACCCGGAATCTGGGAAGACAGCACGAAACTCCTCGATCTTGTTCTCGGTCCCGCTCCCACCAAAGAGTCGGACGCGAAAACTAACCCTTCGAAATCCGCGACACCCCCGAAAAAGTCTCGCTGACTCGAGCACCTGCCCCCTCAGTTCCGCGTTGACACATTGTCGCAGGGCTGGTGCGTTATCTGCGCCGCACCCTACCCTTGGCAGGCTGCGGAGTTCCAACCCAAAACAATCAACACCCCCTCAAATCAAGAATGAGCACTGTGGATAACCCAAGTCAGGGCGCCCAAGCGCCGAACGCGAACCGCCTTCTCTGGGCAGGTTTCATGGCCATCCTCGCCGCCGGCGTGGGCTTCGCTCTCCGCGGAGGCATCTTCCCCCTCTGGGCCAAGGAATTCGGCTTCAGTGCAACCCAACTCGGTGAAATCGGGGGAGCCGGCTTCACCGGTTTCTGCTTCGGCATCATCCTCGGAGGGGTGGTTGTTGACAAACTCGGCTACGGCAAACTCGTGGCCCTCGCCCTCATCGGCCACATCGCCTCAGCAATCGTCACCTTCCTCGCTTCCACTCCCGAAAACGCCTACGACTACTTGAAATACGGGATGTTTATCTTCGCCTACGCGAACGGAACCCTCGAAGCCGTGGCCAATCCACTCGTAGCAACGGTCTTCCCCAAAAACCGAACCCACTACCTCAACATCCTCCACGCATCATGGCCCCTCGGCATGATGGTCGGTTCCGTCGCAAGCTACATCCTCGGATCCACACTCAACCTCGGCTGGAAAGGGCAACTCGCCTTTTACCTCGTCCCCACCATCGCCTATGCCGTGATGTTCCTCGGACAAAGCTTCCCGAAATCAGAAGCCGCAGAAAAAGGCGCCAGCTTCGGCGAAATGTTTAAGGATATCGGAATCCTTGGATCCGTCGTCGCCTGCTACCTCCTCTCCCAGTTCTTCGGCGGGGGAACCACAGGCTATGCGATCGGTGGCGCACTTCTCCTCATCGTCGCCATCATCACCAAGTTCTCCTTTGGCTCGATCATCCTGTTCATCCTTTTCATCACCCACGCCCTCGTCGGTGCCGTCGAACTGGGGACCGATGGCTGGATCGAAAGCATCACCGGAAATCTCTTCACCCCAGACCAAGGGAAGCTCCTGTTCTTCTACACCTCCGCAATCATGTTCGGTCTGCGCTTCTGTGCTCACTTCATCGAACACAAACTCGGAGTTAGCCCCGTCGCGCTGCTGTTTATCTCAGCCTCCATCGCCTTCGTCGGTCTCCGCCTCGCAAGCGGTATGGAAACCTTCGCCATCGCACTCGCCGCCCTCGGCATCTACGCACTCGGAAAAACCTTCTTCTGGCCAACCATGCTGGCCGTCGTCGGTGACCGTTTCCCGCGCTCCGGCGCGGTGGCGATGTCCATCATGGGCGGAATCGGGATGCTCTCAGCAGGCCTCATTGGTGGCCCCGGCCTCGGCTACTCCAAAGATCGCTTCGCCTCCGAAGCTCTGAAGGCAGAAGCCCCCGCAGCTTACGAGTCCGCCAAAGCCGAGAAACCCGCCAAGTTCCTCGTCCTCAGCGAAGTGACGCCCATCGATGGCAAGAAGCTCGAAGAAGCGAAAACCGCCGTCAAAGAGGACAAGGCTGACGAAAATCAAAAGGCAATCGTGAAAGCCAACCAAAAAGGCGATCGCGAGACCCTCAAGGCTGACTCGTTCATCCCGCTGACCATGGCAGCCATCTACCTCCTGTTGGTCATCTTCTTCAAATCGATCGGCGGTTACCGCGCCCTGAAAATCGAAGAACAAGTGTAATCCTCTCCTCGTTTCATCAAAAAGACCGCAGGCCTCCTGCGGTCTTTTTTTTTACGCCGACCAAAGCCCGACCACCCGATTTCAAAAACAACCCGATTTATTTTGAGATTTTTCAAGCATACCCCAACCGATGTCCAATGCTCTGAGGTAGGATGCCAAAATGAAAACCAACGAAAACCTCGGCGTCAAAATCCTAAACAAGCTCCCACACAACACACTCCCTTCATTCCACCGCATATGGAGCAAACTCAGTCGGGCTTTTGAAAAAAAACCGCTCCACAGAGGACCCGCCACCCAACCCCTCCTCGCACTCCACTTTCGCGATGAAACTGAGAAATAATCCGTTGGTACCCCTCTGCTAACTCCCCCACCCATTCGGCTTACTCACTCGGCTCACTCACCCCTCAAATGCCGTAAACACTCGCCAACCGCCGGAATTAGCATCGGCAAACACTCGCCGATCGCCTTCGGATTGCCCGGCAGATTCACAATCAACGTACGCCCCCGCGTTCCAGCCGTCGCCCGTGAAAGAATCGCCGTCGGTACCATCGAAAAACTCCGCATCC
>JBIIXW010000198.1:0-4255 GCA_044347165.1 Chthoniobacteraceae bacterium | reverse complement strand
GTCAGAGCCAGCCTCACTTGTTCTTCGACAACCTGAGTCAGGTACATCCACCAAGACCGGTTTTCCAAAGTGTCCCGCACCGTGGCGGCGGGGAGAAAGCGGCGCATTTCCTTCAGAAAATCTTCCCGCAATCGCGGGTCCGCTTTCAAGGCGTCGGAACGAGATTGCAACAGCGAAACAAACTCGTCTTCTTCGCGCTGATGGTCGCGGATTTTCACGGGAATCAGTTCCACAGGCAACGAGACTCCTTGCTGGACCAGCCAAGCGATATCCCAGAGATCACGGTTTTTGATACGGTTCTCGCGGAAAACGAACGCGACCATTTTATCGGCCAAAATCTCCTCGCGGCCTTGAGCTTGCAGAATCAGACCCGAGGTTCCGAGGTCGATCCCGTAGAGGTTGCGCAGCATCATCGGACGCGGGGCATGACTGGGAATCGCGCAAATATCCAAGTGAATCCGTTGCACCGGCAGATGCCGCTGCTCTGGACGCGTCTCGATGGTCAGCTTCCAAGTGGAGACATTACCCTCCGTTTTCACGGGTTCGCTGATACGAACAGGCAATCCGTACCGGGTTTGCAGACGTTCTGTGAGGACAACGGCAAGGACGGACAAATCCTCTTTTTTGAAACCGCTGCCGCCCGTGAAATCAAGATCCTCGCTGAGCCGAGGCGACCCGTAGCAGGCCCGCAAACAGGTTCCGCCAATAAAGGTCAGCGACGTAAGGAGTCCAGCCCCGCTCAACTCCCGCAGGATATCGTGGTGAAGCAGCTCCTTTTCGACGACGGGTCGTAAAGTCGTGAGGTCGCCTCTTGACCTCAATGCTTCTCCGACGAGTTGGTCAAACAAGCTCACGAAGCACCTCCTCGTCAATGAGTTCCATGCTGCGTCGGGTGGCTCGCATATCCCGAATCGCCTGCTTCACCGACGCCCTCCAAAGGCGACGGTCCGCGTCGTAGGACAACTCCCCACCGATTTCCGCTGGCCGCTGAACGGTGTGGACGAACTCAATGTGCCCAAAGTCGCCGCAATCCACGACATGGCTGCGTCCTGACGACATCAGGGTAATCCAGTTCATGGGCACTTGCGGAATGACGCTCGCATCGCTCAACACTGTTTCGAGGCTGAGGTAGTTGAACTCCATTGCCCTGAGTCGGGCGGCTGCGTGAAAAAGCAAATCACCCCCAAAATAATCCCGAACGGGGTAGAGATAGATTCCCTTACAAACGCGCCGAAGAACACCAGCCTTAGAGGCTCGCGACAGGAGAACAGGAAGTTGCCGACACTCGGGAACAGCGGCGGCGAAATCGGAAGCAGCGAAAACGCAATGCTCTCGATCCGCCAGTGCCTGCAAGACTTCGCGAAGCTGTCGAAGAGGTTGCATGCCGCCAACCCTACAAATCCTTTCACAAAGTGCAATGATTTGTCATGAAAAGCAGATAGGGGGGGGCCCTTGCCCATCGTGGTGGTTAAGCCTTCACCCAAGATGAACCCGCCGCCCCGCTAGGATTGCATCGTCCACAGGCGAAACGCCGAAAAATCCCCACAAACAGCATTTAGGCGGTTCAATCTGCTTCAGCCGCACGGCGGAGTGCGAGATGAAACAAATTTGTGCGTTTCATACTGCACGCGGATTGTTCACTTAGTCTCACAGACAACCCTAAATCCAATGGCATGGTACAAGGTGCGCAACATATCATCTTTTTCGTGTCGAGAGCTCCTTCCTGTGGACAAAGCGTGACCAAACCCATTCCAACCGAGGTCGCGAATGACTTGCCCGCCATCCTTGGAAATTCCGTCTCCCATCCACTCGGCCACATTTCCTCCGATATCATAAAAACCGACCGCATTCGGCTTGAATGACATCACGGGCGCAGTGCCCTTGATTCCATCAAGCCCTACAAAATTAGGATCCGGCTTTCCATCGACAGCTAAATGCGTATTGGCATCGCGCTCTGATGGCGGAAAATAATCGCCCCACGGGTACTTTGAGGGCCCGACAACTAAATCCCACTCTGAGTTGGTTGGAAGCCGCCAAACCTCACCCGTAACGGAACTCAGCCATTCACAACACCGGGTCGCGTCCTGTTTGCGCAACTTTACCACAGGATGCGTATCATCTTGGATAAATACCTCAGGAGCAGGTTGCTTCCACTCATCAAGTCCTTCAGCCTTCAAATACAACTTCCACTCCCCGACGGTAAATTCCGTCTTTGACATGAGCACCGAACCTCCCGGTATTGGCAATAGCTTATCCTTTAGCCGCTTAATTAACTCATCAACAACACTTAAATCCCTTCTATTTAAGCGAACCTGCTCTTTCATATCAGAGAGTTGCCTTTGAGATTTTTCAGAACGGGCCACATTATTTTTCCTCCAAAACTCCTCCC
This sequence comes from Chthoniobacteraceae bacterium, assembly GCA_044347165.1. GTDB lineage: Bacteria > Verrucomicrobiota > Verrucomicrobiia > Chthoniobacterales > Chthoniobacteraceae > JBEEPE01. Next base: position 1,866 of record JBIIXW010000198.1, on the reverse strand, counting down.
CCAACGCCCTCGCATACCCAACCGACTCCATCTGCCGCCCTCCATCCCTCAACGCCTGAAATAAATCCCCCCGCGCCTCGTCCTCCTTCCTCGCCTTCCGCTTCGCCACCAAACCCTGCGTCAACTTCACTTCTCGGCGCGTATCCTCCCCCAACGCTGCCGCCTTCTCGAATGCACTCACCGCGTCGTCCCACCGCTCTCTCACCTGCAAAACCTTGCCCAACGTCACGTAACTCGACCCGAGTGAATCGTTCAGACTCAATGCGCTCTGAACACTCTTCTCCGCCTCTTCGAAATCGCCACTCCTAAGCTGCGCCTCTGCCCTCTCGGCGAACACTGGCGCATTGTCTCTCAGCGCCCGCATCGCTCGATTCGCCCGCTGCCCGTCCACCACCACTTTCGCTCCAAGAACAAGCAGCACCGCCGCCGCTCCGGCGACCACCCGATTCCTCCCAACCCACAACCGCACCCGCCGCATCACACCAGCCCCCTCCGCACTCGTCGCAAACCCGCCCACGTACGCGTCCAAATCCGCCACAAACTCCCCAACCCCTCGATACCGCCCCTCCCTCTCCCGCGCCATCGCCTTCAGCACCACCGCCCTCAACGCCTCCGGCACCTCCACCGGCATCGGCTCAGGCCGGCCCCCAATCCCCTTCGTCATCCGCGTCGCCGTCCCCATCGGACTGAGCGACCCCCGCTTCACGTTCCCCAACACCTCATCCAACGTACATCCGTCAATCGGCGGCTTGTACGTCAGCACCGCATACAAAATCGCCCCCAACGCATACACATCTGAACGCTCATCCAACCCCGCCACAACCCCTTCCGCCTGTTCCGGCGACATGTACTGCGGCGTCCCCATCACCTCCCCTTCCATCGTCATCCCAAAATCCCCGCTCAATCCCCCACTCACCGTCCGCGTCGTCACTCCCGCCTGCACAGGTTCCTCCACCCCAATCACCTTCGCAAGCCCCCAATCCATCACCAACACCTCCCCATACTCCCCCACCATCACGTTCTCCGGCTTCAAATCCCGATGCAGCACACCCTTCGAATGCGCGAACGCCATCGCGTCACACACCTTCCGGAACACCATCAGCAACTTCGCCCGCGTAAACTCCGCCACCGCCGCATCCTCCCCCTCTCGAACCGCATTCAACACCGACTGCAACGTCCGCCCCTTCACCAACTTCATCGAGTAAAACGGCCTCCCTGCCGAATCCACCCCCATCGTATGAATCGGCACAATATTCGGATGCGCCAGATTCGCCAGCACCCGCGCTTCCTTGGAGAACCGAGGATCCACCTCCCCCTCGCTGACCGTGCTCACCTTCACCGCCACCTCCCGCTCCAACTCCCCATCCTTCGCCAAATGAATCTCCCCCATCCCTCCCTTCGCAATCGCACGCGTTAGATCGTACCCACCGACATAATCCGCTCTGACGACGCCAGCGTTCCCCTCAGCCTTTTGCTGCACCGCCGTCTGCATCAGCGACCCACTCGCCCCAGCCGTCCTCGGCATCACCACCGTCACATCCGTATGAATCGACGACCCCGCCCCAACCGCCTTCACCGGTATCGTCACCCCCTCATGAAACCCACTCTGCTCATTCTCCGCCATAACCACCCTCCCCCGAGCAGCTTACAAGCCCACCCTTCGCAACAAAACGGCCCGCGCCCATGGCCCAATCGGACCAAGAGCCGGCAGCGTGAGCCGGTGTTTCGCTCAAAGTCGAGTCAGAGCCAGCCTCACTTGTTCTTCGACAACCTGAGTCAGGTACATCCACCAAGACCGGTTTTCCAAAGTGTCCCGCACCGTGGCGGCGGGGAGAAAGCGGCGCATTTCCTTCAGAAAATCTTCCC
>JBIIXW010000197.1:0-4262 GCA_044347165.1 Chthoniobacteraceae bacterium | reverse complement strand
ACCGAGCGGGGTGAAGGCCACCTTGATTCCGAAGCGTTCGGCGTATTGCCCGAGCCAGCCGGTGGGGACCCACAGGGCGGTCAGGGCGATGCCTGCTACGGCGGTGGGCATCGCGAAGGGCAGGTCGACGGATGCGTCGAAAAAGCGTCGAAATGGGAATCGGTATCGCACCAGAACCCATGCGACGAGGGACCCGAGCACGGAGTTGATGAGCGCGGCGAGGGCGGATGCGCCGAAGGTTAGTTTGACGGCGGACCAGATACGCGGGGAGGAGAGGGTCTGGAAGAGGCCGGAGAAGCCGAGCCCCGCGGACTTTACGAAGACGAGGGAGAGCGGAATCAGGATGATGAGTCCGAGGTACGAGACGGTGAACCCGAGGCTGATTCCAAAGCCGGGCAGGATGCGAGGTCTGGTCTGCGGCTTGGGTACGGTCGCAACCTCATTTGGACTTGTTTTATGATCAAAAGTGGTCGCCACTGTATGAAACTTGATAAATAGGGTCGGGTTTCAGGGTAAAAAAGGGGGAGTCACTGAGGGTCTGCGGGGATGATTCCGATTTGGGATAGAAAGCCTTGGGCGGGATCGGCCACTCGGCGACCGGACTTTCCGGAGCCGCACGGTTCGGGTTGAAAGGGCAAAGGGGCATTGTCGCGCTTCATCTTCTGCAAGGTGACGGTGACGACTTCATCGAGGGTGTGCCGATCGAGGATATTGGAAATGGCGTTTCGCACGTCGATCATGAGCATGCGGAGACCGCAGTGGCTTTCGTCTGGGCATGAGCAGCGGGAATATTCAGTTTCGCTGGCGCAGGCGATCGGGGCGAGTCGACCGTCGATGAGTCGAACCAGTTCCCCCATTCGGATTTGTTCCATCGGTTTTGCGAGGGAGTAGCCACCGTGTTTTCCGCGTTGGGTTTCGATGTATCCGGCGCCGCGCAGCTCGAGTAGGATTCGTTCTACGAACTTAAGCGGCAGGCGGTTGCTTCCTGCCAGTTCGGTGACGGACACGAGGGGACGTCCGAGGGAGTGCGCGATACCCAGTTGGATCATCGCGCGTAATGCGTACTCGCCTTTTTTCGTGAGAGTCATATCGGGAACAGCGGAGACTATCGTTTACACAACTTCAGAAAGTCAACTGTGTCAGTCGACATTGTTGGCGTCCCGTTTGAACGGAGGCCAGCTTGGGGGGAATCCGCACTAGGGTTGGGGAATCGATTCCAGTTTTACGGGGTAGCGCCGGTTGGCGTTCCATTCGCCGACGTAGATGTTGTGGTCGGAATCCACGTAGAGGTCGTGTCCGTGCAGAAAGGTTTTCGCCGTTTGATGGAGCGGAGCGAGTTTTCCGGTGGAGTAGTCCGGTTGGCTGCCTCCTGGGGCGCTGATCACTTTGCGGGTTTTGCGGTCGAGAATCGCCACGAATCCGCTTTGGCTTAGGCGTTTGCCCGAAGCGGGGTCTTTTGACCAACACACCGCGGTGTACATACGGTCGCCACGGATGAACAGTTGGCCGGCGAATGCGCCGGGCAGGTCGATGTCTTCCACAAAGTTTCCCTCGAGCGTGAAGGCTTTGATTTTGTTTTGGTTGCGGGAACTGACCCAGACGAGCGGCCGCGATGGGTCCGAGGTATCGACGGAGATGCCATGGGCGTTGGAGAGCTCGCTGGGGGTTCCGGCGTTTTTACCGCCCCAATGGCGCACGATTTTTCCCTCAAAGGTGTATTCGAAGATGAGGTCTGATGCGTAACCATCCACGACGAGGATGTTTCCATCGGGAGTGATGGCAGCATCGCAGGGCATGAACTTTCCTGACGTCACGGTGAGCCCTGCCTCTTTGGGAGTTGGAAACCGTCGGACAATGGTTCCGTCCGTTTTGAGGATGGTGACGCAGCCTTCCTCAGCCTTGGGAGTCCAACCCTCGGCGCCGAAGTGCCACCCGCAGTCGACGTGAACGAGGTACTCCGTTCCGTCTTTGGTGACGGTGTCGACGCCGTGTCCGCCAACGAGGCCTTCGCCGAAGCTTCTGACGAAGGAGCCGTCTTTTTTGAAGACGAGGAAGGCGTTTTTTGGGTGGTCGGTGACGAGGTAGAGGAGACCGTCTTTTCCCTCGACCATGGCGTGGCTGTTGATGACGGGGGCGATTGCGTGATCGGCTTTTGCCCATGAAGCGTTGACCCGGTAGCGGGCAGGGCTGTGTCCGAGGATGGCGCCGTGGTCAGCGAGGGGTTGGGTGGAGGGTTTGGCAGGGTCGTCGTGGGCGATGGCTGCGGTGACGACGAGGAGCGATGCGCTGAGGGCGCAGGAGCGGACGAGGGAGGACAACATGGGGGTGGATTTTCGGGTGTGACGGAGTTGTGTGTGCGGGGGAGTGTTGGGTCAAGTTCCTCGCTTCAGGGGGCGGGGTTTGGCTAGGATTGGCGGATGGAACACAAAGAAGAAGCGGACGGGCGGTTGTTGATGACGGGGCAGACTCGTGGGGCGCTGGAGGTTTTCATGAAGGAGTTTGGGCAACCCGCGTTTCGGTTGGAGCAGTTGTTGGACTGGGTTTTCAAGAAGCGGGTGCGGAGTTTCGAGGAGATGAAGAACTTGCCGGCTGGGTTACGGGCGGCGTTGGAGGAGCGGTATCATTTTGGGGGGCTTGAGGTGGTGCGCTGTTTGGGATCGAAGGATACGACGCGTAAGTTTTTGTTTCGGCTCCCGGATGGGGCGTTGATTGAGACGGTGTTGATTCCCGCGAATCCGGCGTTGTACGGGGAGGCGTCGGATCGGTTGACGTTGTGTGTGTCGTCGCAGGTGGGGTGCGCGTATGGGTGCCGGTTTTGTGCGAGTGGGTTGGACGGGTTTTCGCGAAATTTGGAAACGGGCGAGATTGTGGAGCAGGTGATGCGGGCGGAGGCGGAGGCGGGCGAGCGGGTGAGTAATCTGGTGTTTATGGGGATGGGTGAACCGTTGGCGAACTGGACGAACTTGAAGGCGGCGTTGGAAATTTTGAATGCGCCTTGGGGAGTGGGTATTGGGGCGCGGCACATGACGGTTTCTACGAGCGGGCTTGCGCCTCAGATTCGGGAGTTGGCGGATTTTCCGATGCAGATTCGGTTGGCGGTTTCGTTGCACGGGGCGACGGACGAGGTTCGCGGACAGATCATGCCGGTGAATCGGCGGTATCCCGTGGCCGAGTTGATGGATGCGTGCGCGTATTTTGCGTCGCGGCGGACGCAGTTCATCACGTTTGAGTACATCCTCATTGATGGGGTGAATGACCGAGACGAGGACGCGCGCGAGTTGGCGAACTTGGCGAAAGCGTTGAAAGCGAAAGTGAACTGTATCCCTTACAACAAAGTCGAAGGTCTGGAGTGGGTGCGCCCGTCCGAGGCGCGGTGCGAGGCGTTCACGAGCATTTTGAAGTTTGCGGGGGTTACGGCGACGCTCCGCCGGGAGAAGGGGCACGACATTGATGCGGCGTGCGGGCAGTTGAGGCGTCAGACCCTCGCGACGGCTTGAGGGTTTGCGGGGGGATTTGTTTTCAGTCAGATTCGAGTTTTTCGCATGCGTATTGTACTCAAGTTCGGGTCTGGGATTTTGGCGTCGCGTTCGGGGTCGACGTTGGATGAGGGGCAGTTTTCGCGATTGAGCGCGGAGGTGTCGGGATTGGTTACGGCGGGGCATGAATGCATTTTGGTGTCCAGTGGTGCGGTTGCTGCCGGATTGAAGCCTCTGGGGTTTCGGGAGCGTCCGGAGGATCTTTCGGCTCGGCAGGCGTGCGCCGCCGTGGGTCAGTCGAAACTGATGGCGCTTTACGCTGCGGAGTTCTCGAAGCACGGGCTAACGGTCGGGCAACTGCTTCTGACGCATGGGGATTTGGACAGTCGTTCGCGGCATACGAATGTGCGGGCGACACTGACGCGGCTTTTAGAGTGTCGGAGTGTGGTGCCGATCATTAACGAGAACGATTCGGTGGCGACGGAGGAGTTACGGTTTGGGGATAATGACCGGTTGTCTGCGGAGGTGGCGGTGTTGGCGGGTGCGGATGCCTTGGTGTTGCTGACGAGTGTGGAGGGGTTGCTGGATCCCAAGGGGCAGCGCATTCCGGAGGTTGAGGACGTGGATGCGGTCACGAAGTTTGCGCGGCAGGAAAAGGGTAGGTTGTCGGTGGGCGGGATGGTTTCGAAGCTTCAGGCGGTTAAGTTGGCGGTGGATGCGGGCATAACCACATGGATTGCGAGTGGGCGTCGGAAGGGGCAGATTCCGGCGATTGCATTGGGTCGC
>JBIIXW010000082.1:0-13599 GCA_044347165.1 Chthoniobacteraceae bacterium | reverse complement strand
TAGCATGTCGTTCTGCCACACAAGTTAACACGAGATTGGCAACCCTCCTGCTACCCCAAGCTCCCATGCCCTCGGAATCCCTTTACGAAACCCTCACCTTCGACTGGCTCAAGGTGTTGCGCTTCAAGAGCCGAGCCCACCTAGACGCCATCGCCGCAGTTGGTGCTTCCACCGCCATCAACACCGCCATCGCAGACCACGGCATCGCTCGGATTATCCTCGCAAGCGCACCCTCACAGACCGGCTTCCTGAAAGAACTGCTCTCAAAGTCCATCGACTGGTCCAAAGTTGAAATCTTTCACATGGACGAGTACGTCGGCATCCGCGCGGATCACCCCGCCAGTTTTCGGCACTACCAACAGCAACACGTCCTCCAACACATCCGCCCCGCCGCATTTCATGGCATCCGCGGCGAATCTGCCGACCCCGTCGCCGAATGCGCGCGCTACCACCAACTCCTCGCAGAGGGGCCGATTCATGTCACCTGCGCCGGAATCGGTGAAAATGGCCACCTCGCATTCAACGACCCGCCCGCCGATTTCAATGACCCCGCCAGCGTCAAAATCGTCCACCTCGATCACGCCTGCCGCCAACAACAGGTGAATGACGGCTGTTTCCCAGACCTAGATTCCGTTCCAAAAACCGCCATCACCCTCACCATCCCCACCCTTCTCTCAGCAGAAAACCTCGTCGTCGTCGTGCCGGGTTCCCGAAAAGCCAAAGCCGTTTTCGACACCCTGCGCGGCCCCGTCTGCGGATCCTGCCCCGCCAGCAGTCTGCGCACGCATCCAAACGCCAGCCTCCTCATCGACGAGGAATCGGCTGCCCTCCTCTAGCCGCGCCCCTCAGCCGCGCCGGCAGCCCTTCGCCTTTGCCCCCAATGAAACCGCTCACGGGGACGATCACCGCCGCCCACTACAAAACAGGTGCGCCCGCAACCTTTCAGTTTGAATCCGGACGGCTCGTCTCCAAATCTCCTGGAATCGTCAAGGCGCTTCACTCAAACGAGTTGCCTGTCTACGGCCCCGGCTTCTGCGACATTCAGGTCAACGGCTTCGCCGGTTGCGATTTTAACCACGCACAAACCACTTCCGAGCACATCACTCACGCCCTCTCCCGCCTGAAAGAAACCGGCTGCACGGTCGTGCTCCCCACCCTCATCACGGCCCAACCCGCCCTCCTTCAAGCCCTCTTCCATCAACTCGCCCTCCTGCCCACTCGATTGCCCGACGGCACCCAAATCCCCGGCTTCCACCTCGAAGGCCCTTTCATCAGTCCCCAAGACGGGGCTAGAGGCGCCCACCCGCTCAATGCGGTCCAACCCCCCAACCGCTCCGCATTCCAAGCCTTCCAAAAAGCCGCGCGCGGTCGCATCGCCATGGTCACCCTCGCGCCCGAAACCAAAGGAGCCATCCCTTTCATCAAATATCTCGCCAACAACCACATCATCCCCGCCCTCGGCCACACCATGGCCTCCAGCGACGACATCCAAAAAGCCCTCCGCGCCGGAGCCCTCCTCTCCACCCACCTCGGTAACGGCTGCCCCGGCCTCCTCGACCGCCACCGAAACCCCGTCATCGCCCAAATGGCCGAGAACGCCCTCGGCGCCTCGTTCATCCCCGACGGAATCCATCTCCCCCCACCCGCCTTCCGCGCCCTCTGGAATGCAAAAGCCGGCGCCACACGCATCCTCACCACAGACTGCATGGCAGCCGCACACGCAAAACCCGGACGCTACACCATTGGCACCGTCACCACCGAAGTCGGGCGCGACCGCGTTGTCCGCCTCCCCGGGAGCTCCGTGTTCGCAGGTTCCGCCGTCACCATGGACCGCGCAGTGCCCCTCGCCGCGAAAATGGCGAATATTCCTCTCTGGAAAGCGTGGGACGCCGCATCCATCACCCCCCTCAAACTGCTCGCCCAATCGAGCAAACGGCGCCTCGACTCCGGCACCCTCTTCGCTCAAATCCGAAACGACCGGCTCGAAATCCTCAGCGTGCTGCACGGCAAAAACCTTCAGGTTCTCTGAACGAACCCGGGAAAACCCCGAGCCTCAAGGCGCAGTTTCAGCTTGTTGAGGCCTCCCATCCCTCCATTTTCCAACTATGCAGAACTCATCATCCCCCCAGGCCCCATGGTGGCGCGACCTCACCGGTTATCATTGGTTCGTCTTCGCCATGGCTTCCCTCGCCTGGCTGTTCGACTGTCTCGACCAACAACTCTTTCTCCTCGCACGCCAAGGCGCCATGAAGGCCCTTCTTCCCCCCGAACTCGACGCCAAACAGTTCGGCGGCTACGCAACCGCCATCTTCGTCGCCGGCTGGGCCACCGGTGGCCTCATCTTCGGCGCCGTCGGTGACCGCATCGGACGCGCCCGCACCCTCACCCTCACCGTCCTCCTTTACTCCGTCTGCACCGGTCTCTCCGCGTTCTCCAAAGGCTGGATGGACTTTGCCATCTACCGCTTCGTCACCGGACTCGGCGTCGGCGGCGTATTCGGTCTCGCCGTCGCGCTCGTCGCGGACAGCCTCCCCGAACGCTCCCGAACCGGTGCGCTCGGAACCCTTCAAGCCCTCTCGGCCGTTGGCAACATCACCGCAGGCCTCATCAGCATGTACCTCGGCAAACTCGGCGCCGAAGGCAAAGTCGACGCCGGTAACGTGTGGAAAATCATGTTCCTCGTCGGATCGCTGCCCGCATTCCTCTGCGTCTTCATCCAAGTCCGCCTCAAAGAGCCCGAAAAGTGGATCGCCGCCCGCGCCGAAAGCCGTGCCTCCGGTGCGAAGTTCGGGTCCTACGGCTCTCTATTCGGCGAAGCCCGCTGGAGAAAACCCGCCCTCCTCGGCATGATCCTCTGCGTCGCTGGTGTCGTCGGCCTCTGGGGCGTCGGCTTCTTTAGCCCAGAACTCGTGGGCGACGTCATCACCCGCTCCCTCAAAGAACAAGGCGTGGCAGACGACGTCATCGCCAACAAAAAGACCTACTGGATCGGAATCAACTCCATCGTCCAAAACCTCGGCGCCTTCTTCGGAATGCTGCTCTTCACCAAACTCGCCCAAAGCGCTGGCCGCAAAACCGCCTTCGTCATCGGCTACATCGCCGCGTTCGCCGTCACCTTCGGCTACTTCCGCCTCTTCAACGGAACCAGCGACATCTGGATGAGCGCCCTCATGGGCTTCTGCCAACTCGCCCTCTTCGCAGGCTTCGCCATCTACCTGCCCGAACTCTTCCCGCTCCGGCTCCGCAGCACCGGCGTTAGCTTCTGCTACAACGTCGGACGCTTCATCGCCGCCAGCGGCCCCTTCACCATGGGCGTCCTCCAAAAAAACATCGCCGATTCCGCCATCGCAAAACTCGGCGAGTCCGCCGATGCCGCCGCAAAAGCCGCCGCAAAACTCGCCGCCTTCCGCGACGCATGCTGCTACGTCAGCGTCGTCTTCCTGATCGGCCTCGTCGCCGTCGCCTTCCTCCCAGAAACCAAAGGCCGCCCGCTCCCCGAAGACGCCGCCGCCTAAACCCCATTCCCCCACCCTCAGGCACCATCCCCTCCAAGGTGGTGGTGCCGCCCACCAAACCCATAGGTCCCATGCGCCCCATACGTCCCCTCCTCGCCCTACTCGCCGCGCTAGCCCTCGCCCCGCTCGACGCTGCCGCATGGACCATCGAGACCTTCGCCGGCTCCGGCAAACAAGGCTTCTCCGGCGATGGCGGCCCCGCAACCCACGCAACCATCGATAACCCCTTCGGCGTTGTTCGCGGACCCGACGGCGCCATCTGGTTCTGCGAATACACCGGACAACGCATCCGCCGCGTCGCACCCGACGGCACCATCAGCACCGTCGCCGGCACCGGACAAAAAGGCTATTCCGGCGACGGTGGCCCCGCCTCCCAAGCGACCTTTAACCTCCCCCACGAAATCCGGTTCGACCGCGACGGCAACCTCTTCGTAGTCGACATGGCTAACCACGCCGTTCGCAAAATCGACCGGAAAACCAACGTCATCACCACCATCGCCGGCACCGGAAAACCCGGCTACTCCGGTGACGAAGGCCCCGCCACAGCCGCCCAACTCAAACAGCCCCACAGCATCCAGTTCGGACCCGATGGCAACCTCTTCATCTGCGACATCGGCAACCATGTCATCCGCGCCGTGGACATGAAATCCGGCACCATCCGCACCTTCGCCGGCACCGGACAAGCCGGACCCACCCCCGACGGCTCACCGCTCAAAGGCACCCCCCTCAAAGGACCGCGCTCCCTCGATTTCGACGCCAAAGGCAACCTCTGGCTCGCCACCCGCGAAGGCAACCAAGTCTTCCGCTTCGACCTCGCCACCCAAACCATCCACCACATCGCCGGCACCGGCGCCAGCGGCTTCACCGGCAACGGCGGCCCCGCACGCACCGCCACCCTCAAAGGCCCCAAAGGCATCGCCATCGACGCGGACGGAAACGTCTTCCTCGCGGACACCGAAAGCCATTCCGTCCGAATGATCGACGCCAAAACCGGTAACCTCGAACTGATCGCCGGCACCGGTGAAAAAGGCGATGGCCCCGACGGCAGCCCGCTCCAGTGCAAACTGGCACGCCTCCACGGCATCTTCGTCGACAAAGACGGCAGCGTCTTCATCGGCGACAGCGAAACGCACCGCGTCCGCGTCCTCCGCCGTTGAAGCAATAAAATCGCCACGCCCCCTCCACACCGGACTCAAACCCGCGCGCGACGCGCGAACGCTGGGAGTGAACCCTATGGGCCATGAGGATGGGTCATCCCTTCGCCCACCCTCGCATCCGCCTTCACATCCGCGCACTCCAGTGGAACAATCTCCTCCTTTATGCCTACCTTCAAAATCGCTGTTCTCGCCGGTGACGGAATCGGACCGGAAGTCATGTCCGAAGCCCTCCGCGTTCTCGAACTCGCCGGCACAAAGTTCGGCTTCTCTCTCGAAACCACGGAGGCCCGCGTCGGAGGTATCGCCATCGACGTCGACGGAAAAGCACTCCCCGAACAAACCCTCAAAGTCTGCGAAAACTCTGACGCCATCCTGTTCGGATCCGTCGGCGGCCCCAAGTGGGAATCCCTCCCCCCAAACGAGCAGCCCGAACGAGCCGCTCTTCTCCCCCTCAGAAAGCATTTCCGACTCTTCGCAAACCTTCGGCCCGCCCTCTGCCACGCCCAACTCACCCACGCGTCGCCCGTCAAAGAATCCCTCATCGCCGGCGGATTTGATGTGCTCTGCGTTCGCGAACTCACCGGAGGCCTCTACTTCGGACAACCCAAGGGCACCCATCAGGAAAATGGCGAAACCGTCGCCATCGACACCATGGTGTACCGCGAAAGCGAAATCGAACGCATCGCGCACGTCGCCTTCCGCGCCGCCCAAGGCCGCCGCAAAAAACTCACCTCCATCGACAAGGCCAACGTCCTCGAAAACGGCGTCCTCTGGCGCAAAACCGTCTCGCGCATCGCCACCCAATACCCCGACGTTCAGCTGAACCACCTCTACGTCGACAACGCCGCCATGCAGCTCATCAAACAGCCGCGCTCATTCGACGTCGTCCTCGCAGAAAATCTCTTCGGCGACATCCTCTCAGACGAAATGGCAATGATCGCCGGTTCCCTCGGGATGCTCCCCAGCGCTTCCCTCGGCGAACGCGAACTCCCCACCGGCCGGTTCGGACTCTTCGAACCCAGCGGCGGCACCGCACCCGACATCGCGGGTAAAGGCATCGCAAACCCCATCGCACAAATCCTGTCGGCCGCCATGCTGCTCCGCTACTCGCTCGGCCTCGCCACCGCTGCAGACGCCATCGAGAAAGCCGTTCAAACCGTCATCGAAAACGGCCTCCGCACCGGAGACATCCACAGCGAAGGCACAACCCTCGTCGGCACACGAGCCATGGGCGACGCCATCTGCGCCGCACTGTAACGAACAGAACATCAAATTATTCTATCCCATGAAATCCCTCGCGATCCTCGCATCCCTCATCATGAGCACCACCGCAATCCTCGCTGAAGACAGCGTCAAACACGTCGTCTCCTTCAAATTTAAGAAGGAGGCTACCGCCGAACAAATCAAACGCATCGAAACCGCGTTCGCCGCACTCAAAAGCGCCATCCCCCAAATCCAATCGCTCGAATGGGGCACCAACGTCAGCAAAGAAAACCTCGATAAAGGGTTCACCCACATGTGGGTCCTCTCCTTCAAAAACGAAGCAGACGTCCAAGCCTACATCGATCATAAGGTACATCAGGACTTTGTCTCCCTGCTCAAACCCATCCTCGACGACGCCTTCGTCCTCGATTTCCACACCGCCAAGTAACTCTCGCGCGCCAAGAGGACCCTTCGTCCCGTCGGCCCGCCTCCTTCGCGGGGTCTCCCACAACACGGGAACCCCGCCGTGGTCCCCGCCAAAGCTTCCAGACCACCCCCGACCCCGCTATCTCTTCCGACGATGCGCCCCGCAACCAACATGCGACTCTGGCTGCTGATTCCCATCGGCCTTCTCGTCGGCTTCAGCATCACTCCAGCACCGGCACCCCGCGCCGCTCCCACACCCGCAGTAAAACCTCCGTCGCCAAAAACCGTCCCACCCCCCAGTCCCCCAGAAAAACCCGCAATCGGCATCTCCAAACCTCTATCCCTCAATGATATCGATTCATCAAAACGGCTGATCACTCTCCTAAAAATCCAGAACGCTTCCCCCACCAAAGCGACCCCAACCCTCAACGCAGAACAAGAACGCCTCCGCCTGCTCGGAGAAATCGATGCCACCGACACCGCGCGCATCCTCGGCGATCTCTGGAACCTCAAGGCAGACCCCGCAGGCCCCCGAAGTCTCCGTGATCTCGGCCTCCCGTCGGACACCCTCGGATCCACCGCAACCGCCTCCCTCGAACGCCTCCTCATCGAACGACTCATCGATCTCGACCGCCACTCGGCATGGAACCTCGCCGTCCTGCGCTCGCAAACCCGAGCCCTCGCGCTGACGCTCAAACACCTCCGCAAACTGCTGCCAACCAATGAAATCCTCGAACGTATCGTTTCGCTGAAACCTGAAATCGCACGAGAAACCCACCGCATCTACCTCCACGAACCTGATGCAGAGGGAACCACCGTCCCTCCACTCATTCCCGCCGAATCCCTCGCCCACGCCCTCGCCCCAGAGACACTCCGCTGGTTTCAACAAGGTCCCCTCATCCTGCTCGAAGAACTCATCGAATCTTCCCTGCAATCCACCGCAGAAACCGAACCCCAACAAGCCGCAGTCCTCCTCGCAGACGCCCTCGAAACCATCCGCAAACGCGGTCTCGACGCCGAGGCTTGGGACAGCATCGCGCACGACCTCCTTCGCCGCCTACACCGCGCCACCGAGAAAGCTAAATCCCTCGAAACAAAACGTTTTTTTGAAACGCTAGCCTCGCATGGCCTCCAACCCTTAGTCGATGCCTACCAAGGCCCATCCGAAAACCAGACCCAACCCGAAAGCGATGGCCCGTCGCTCCGCGCTTCGGGAGCCGGTGCATTCCGCGCGCTGACCCTGCCCTCCAGCCCGCTCGCAGACGATCCTTCCGCACTCCATTCATGGTTTTTATGCCTTCCAGAAGGACCTTATCGCGAAGGCTTTCTCGATGCAGCTCTCGAACAAGCCATCCACCAGACCCAAAACCGTGTCGCCACTCCCGATCTTCTTTCCCTCGGCACCCCCGAAGAACGCGTCGCTTTCTTCATCGACTGGTTCGAACGACACCTCAAAACACACCAACAACCCCTGACGTCCCGAGCGATTCTCTCAGATCTTCAACTCCCTGCAGATGAACTAGCTTCCGTGCTCAACCACATCGCTCCCCTGCGCAACCCATGAGCCGGAAACCCAACAAAAACGGCTCTCGCGCCAAACGAAAAGAAACGCGCAGAAAATCGCTCGAAGCACTCCATCGTCCACCTCCTCCCCAGCCCTCGCCCCCCTCCACCACCCCCCTCCAGCCCTCCACTCCTCTCGCCACGACGGGGCTCCCGTCACAGGACTCCGTGAAAGGGAAAAGCTCTCGGCCCTCGCTTCGCCGACTGCTCCCCACCGTTTGCGGATTCCTCACTCTCCTCACCGGAATCTCAATCAAACGGAGCCATCACGAATCCGCCCCAGTTTCTCACGTCGAAACCCAAGGCTCGTCGTCCAATAACCATCGGCTCCAAGATCCGGACGCAGCCCCTCAAGCACCTCTCCCCCTCGCGGATTGGCTCGCATCAACGCTCGCAGATTTTCGCGTAGGAACCCTCTCCGCTTTCCGCTTCCGGAAACTCCTCATCGAGCGAATCAGAGAATCAACCATCGAGGAGATCCGTGCATTCATTCTATCCCCACCCTTTGAGACCGCTCCAGACACCGTTCGTTCCCTCACCCTTCAGCGACTCTCGGAGGCCCCCGCCAGCGTCGTCCGAACCCTCTTCGCAACAACCACCGCTCCAAGCTTTTCCCAACTCGAAGTTCACACCCTCCTCGGAACGCAAGCGGGCGCGGACCCCGCCGATTTCGCGCTTTGGCTGAACAGCCTCTCCCCCCAACTGCAACTCTCCCTAGCGCACGAGTTGGCAGCTTCCGTCGTGGCCGACCCCGGGAGGTTGGCCGCCATCGTGGGAACGCTTACACACGACAGCGCGCAGTGCGTAATCCAACACGCGCTCAACCTCCTCAAACCGCTTCCAGCCAAACTGATTGCCTTCGCCGCAGAACTCCCTCCGTCCCTCGCCCCCCAAGCCCTAATGCAAGGGCTCCAAATGTCCCTCACCCTCCCCCACGTCGCCAAAGCCTTCTCGCTTGCGCAGTATCCCCGCGCCACGTCCGTGATCCACGCATCCATCCGCTCCCGCGAAAGCGCCTCGCCCTATCGCGCCCTCCTCGGCACTGAAGGCGTTGCAGAATCACTGCCTCAAGGCGTCGCGCGCTCGCTCGGTCTGGAGTTCCTCTTCCAGCGTATCGCCGCCACCCATCTCGAATCAGCGCTCTTGCGCCTGTCAAAACTCGCCAACCCTCACGATCGCGAGTACGCCACACTTGGTGTCATTCAAGGATGCACGGGCACGCAACCTCTCCGCGCCCTCGACCTCGCCGTTACCCTTCCGCCCGATTCGCCACGCCGCCACGAGGCGCTCCTCCTCGCCGCGTATGCCGCAAGGACCCTCGATTCCAGCCTCACCCAACGTTGGCTCTCCTCCGCACCCCTCAATCCCGACGAACGCGCGCTCCTCACCGGCGACCCTCCCTAACTCCCCAGTCCCGCCCCCCCTAATCAGCATTTTGCGTTAACCCCGCACCCCCGCACCCCCGCACACCCCCGCGCCTCTCCTAAGCCCCAACGGGGCAACACACGTCAGCCTGGGGCAACGCCCCAGGAAAATCCCCCAAAAACCCCAGCCCCAACGGGGCGGAATATCGCGTCGCCTACCCCAACCACGCCGAACACCCCCCATTCACGGGAATGCATCGTGCATCTCACGTCCCCAATGAAGCGTCAGCTCTTTCTCACCCTCTTCGCCATTCCCGCTCTCCACGCCCAAACGGTCCTCGTTAAACCCTACATCCAACCTGGCGACGCCCACGCAATCGGCCAATCCGATTCACGCGTTCTGACCTGGATCACTGACCGAACACCCACAACTTTCCGCGTCGAGTTCACCTTCGCCGACACCACCCATTCCGCGACGCCAACCGTCACACCGCTCGATTTCGCCAAATACTCACCCCCTCCCTCTCCACCCAACCCGACCACAGGAACACCCCTTCCACCCCCCGCAACCACCCTCGATCAACTCAAAAAAGCGGTGGCCGATACCTTCCCCGCACTCATTGAACGGGATCAGCACTACCTCCGCTACCGCGCCATCCTCCCAGACTTACCCCTCAACACCGAAATCCGCTGGAAGGTTCTGACCGACAGCGGACAAACCGTCCGCGAAGGTTCCACCAAAACGAAAACCGCGCCCGGAAACCCCACGCGATTCGTCGCCGTCGGTGACATGGCCAGCAACAAACCCGAAGCGTTCGGAGTCGCCTTTCGAATCTCAGAGAAGCGCCCCGACTTTCTCATCGCCCTCGGCGACATCGTCTACCCCGGCGGCCGCGCCATCCAGTACATGAACCACTTCTTCCCCGTGTACAACGACGTCAAAACAGCCGGAGTCGCCACCGGAGCACCCTTGATGGCCTCGATTCCCTTCTATCCCGTGGTGGGAAACCACGACGCCGATTCCCAGCGGTTGCCCACCTACCCAGACGCCTTCAGCTGTTTCCACTGGTTCTCCGTTCCAAAAAACGGGCCGGGCGAAGGACCATGGAATACCCCGCTCGGGAAAGACTCCTCAGCCGCCGAGCATTTTAGGGCAATGGCCGGTCCCGAATACCCCGCAATGTGCAACTACTCCTTCGATTACGGCGACGGACACTTCCTCGTGCTCGACGCAAATGGCTACGCGGCCAGGGACATGGAAGCCCTGCTACCTTGGATTGAACGAGACCTCTCAAACTCAAAGCAACGCTGGAAGTTCGTCAGTTTCCACCACCCCGCCTTTCACACTTCCAAAGAGCATTACACCGAGCAACGCATGCGTCTTCTCCAGCCCCTCTTCGAGCGCACTGGCGTTGATCTCGTGCTGGCCGGACACGTCCACAACTACCAACGCTCACTCCCACTCCGATTCGTCCCCAGTCCAGACGGACGCGACAAGCGCGGCCGCGTCAACGGGAAGCTAACCCTCGACCGCGAGTTCGATGGCGTTCAGAAAACCCGTCCAGACGGCGTCATCCACCTAGTCAGCGGTGGTGGCGGCGCAAAGCTCTACTCCCTCGACCTCGATAAAACCGTTGCGCAACTCATGAAAGAGCATCCCGACAACTATCAACCGCTCACCGCAAAATATGTTCCCGAGCACAGCTTTACCGTCATCGACATGACGCACGAAGCCCTGACGGTGCAGCAGATCAACATCACCGGAAAAGTGGTGGACTCATTCCGCATCACCAAAGCCGCAGACTAAGCTCCGTCCTCTCCGTTATTCCTCTCCTGGCGTGATCAACCCAAACGTCTGGAGGAACTGGCGGAACTCCGGCGAATAAAGGGACACCGCAGGAAACCAGGTGCCCACCCGCTCACGTTTCCACCAAGAACCATCCGCGCCCGACCCGGAGACCGGACTGAACTGGTACCGATAAACCAACGCGCGCACGTAACGCGGCGGCTTCTCAGGAAACGGATGATCGGCAAGCAAACTCAACGTCCCGCGATCATTGTGGAGCAGTTTCCACATAAACTTCGCGACCCACGGGTAATGTTCCGGCCGAGGCAACGTGCTCAAATCGCGATGGGTGGACGGAATGCCGACAAACCAAATCTGCCAGTCGAGCCGGTAGTGATACGGAGTGATCACTGGAGGCCGGCGCGTCGGATCACCCGGCTTCACCTTGAACGAATACTCTTTCCACTCCTCCGAGCTGTCCGACATGGTCCGCTCATTCCCCTCGAACACAATCTCGTAACGCTCCCGACCCACCGTTCCAAAGGCGCCATACGTATTGACCAAGTGCAGCGGATCAAATGACGCGTTCATCGCTTGCGACGACGAAACGAGATTGCGAACCGGCGCCACGCTCAAAACGGCAACCACCACGGCAAACAGCCCCGCCGCAATCACCGGCCCGCGCGAGCTTTTGCGTTGGGTCTCCGCCAGCTCCGAACAACGCACAAGCCCATGCGGTAATATCCTGCGCCAAACGGCATCATCCACACACGCGAGGCAGGGAATAATCGTTAACCAGTTCAAAAACGACAGGTTCCCGCTCAAAATCAGCGTGCCCATGAAAGCCGCCATCAGAATTCCAGCAGTGTTTCGCAAACGGCTCGGCCAAAACCCAAACCACGGCACGACCAGTTCAATGAAATGGTTCCAAAGAACACCCGCCTTGTGGAACCACACCGGAGCCGCATGAAGCAGTCGACTCAGGGGATTCGGGACCGGTTGCGTCTCAAAGTGATACACAAGCGCCGTCAAATCGCGCCAACACTCGTCCCCTCGAATCTTGATCAATCCCGCCCCCAACATGATGCGGAAAATCAGCCACCGATAAACCCACAGCACCACCACCGGAGGAGCACTTCGAGCGAAGGGACGCCCATCGAGCAATGGACACAGAAACACCGCAATAAAACCGGTTTCCAACAACTGCGTCTCCCACCCGTAGGAATACCAAATCTGTCCCACGTGGATAAACGACATGTACAACCCCCACAGGACAAGGAGGATTAAGGAGTTCGCATAACCAGCCAGCACCACGGCTGAAAGACCAACGCCAACCCACGCCACCCCCTGAAGCCAGTCGTCAGAAAGCTTCCACCAAAATAAGGAAGGCAGATTTTTGAACCCACTCTCAACGGAGCCAAAATGCTTCGCCACGCGCTGAAGGAAGGTGTCCGCAGGCAGAATCCCGTCGTGGCCCACCAACGGGACAATCTGATGGGCCGCCACGAGAAACGCCGTGAGATAGACCAGCCCCAGCAGCCGCAAAATCACAAACCGCGTCAGCCAATACGTCGTTCCCGAAGAGCGCTTTAAAGCAGACACCTTCTGGACCGAATCCGCATCTACCGAGGGAGTAGGCGAATCGGCTGCCGCGCCTGAATCTGAAGGGGTACCGTCCGTTTCCATAACGCTTTTCCTGCAAACCAGCATTCATTCCAACTCCGCGACCTCTTCTCTCATCCGTACGAACGGGGGGCCCTGCATCACCGCCTTCGCCATGAGAGTTCGTCGCACAGCCACACCCGAGCCACGGGGTCAGTCCGTGGCCTCCACATCTCGCGACCTCACCTCACAATCCCCCGAAGCCTGCCTCTGCGCGGACGTAACGCACGGTCACTGTCCACCGGGTTTCTTTCCCGTTCAACGACTGTAACCGTGTGCCGATGAGCACCGGCGCCAGCCACCGCGCATTCCCCGAGCCGTGCAACTGCACAGCAGCCCCACTCAGCTCCCACTGGTTCACGCCACGCCCAGACACAGCACCCATCACACTCACCCACTCCATCCGCTCCGTCACACTAAACCCAAGCCCGCCACTGCGCTTCCAACTCCCCTTCTCCGCATCCTCCCATCCGCCCCTCTCTCCCGCCACTCGCGGCGCCACTCGCCACTTCATCAACCCACTCACCACATCCACCGCCCACTCGTAACGCTCCACCTTCACCCCATTCACCGCACTCACCTCGTACACCTTCACCGGCGCCAAATCCAAGAACCCTTCCACTTCCACTCCCTCCGCCGCTCCCTGCACCCCGCCACCATTGGGTCCGCTGCCGTTCAACACCACCAATGGCGCGTTCACACTCGTCACACTCCCCGCCGGCCCACTCACTCGCACGCTGTAGTTCCCACTATCTCCCGCCACCGTCGCACGAATCATCAACCGCACACTACGCGCCCCACTCACCGATCCGTTGTCCGATAACGTCACCCCATTCTTCAACCACTGATACTGCAACGGCCCGTCCCCAAACGCCTCAACCTCCATCGCCACTGGATTCCCACGCCCAACCGTCATCCCGCTC
>JBIIXW010000196.1:0-4316 GCA_044347165.1 Chthoniobacteraceae bacterium | reverse complement strand
GGCCTTTTTCGCCGTTGCTTCGTCGCCTGCCTTCACGGTGACCGTCTTGCCGTCAACTTCCGCGGTGGCACCGGAAACCTTTGCGATGGCGCTGTTGATGCCTTTTTCACAGCTTTTGCAGCAGTTGTGAACGCCTTGGAGTTTGATGGATGACTCGGCTTGGGCGGAGGGAAGAGCTGCAAGCAGCCCGATGGAGAGGAGCAGTGTGAGACGCATAGGGGTGTGAGTGTGCCATGAGCGGCAAAGGGTTGCAATGGGGGTGAGGCTGGAATGCTTCGTGCGTCCGAGGTTTTGCATGAAAAAGCGACTGTTGTTGGGGGTTTGGTTGGCGGTTGCAGTGGGGGACATCGGGATGGGAGCGGAAGCGCGTTGGTGGAAGGGGAATCTTCACACGCATACGCTGTGGAGCGACGGGGATGATTATCCGGAGATGGTGGCCGATTGGTACCGTTCGCACGGGTACCATTTTCTGACGTTGTCGGATCACAACACGCTTTCGAACACGGAGAAGTGGGTTTTACCGTCCAAGTTGAAGACGGGGGAGGAGGCGTTGCGTAAGTATCGGGAACGGTTCGGAGCGCTGTGGGTGGAGGAGCGTGAGGTGGACGGAAAGAGGGAGGTGCGCTTGAAGCGTTTTGCGGAGTATGCGGAGAAGCTCGGGGAAGCGGGACGGTTTTTGATGATTCCGAGCGAGGAGGTGACGGGCAAGGCAGTGCACATTAATGCGACCAATCTGCGGGAGGTGATTTTGCCGTATTCTGGGTTAGGCGATCGGACGAGTGGGGGGATGGTGAAGGCGATGCAGTATGTTTTTGATGCGGTTGCTGAGCAGGGCAAGCGGTTGGGGGTGCCGATGATGGCGCATTTGAATCATCCGAACTTCACGTGGGCGGTGACTGCGGAGGAGTTGATGCAGGTGGATCGGGCGCGTTTTTTTGAGGTCTACAACGGACATCCAACGGTGCACAACGGCGGCGACAACGTGCACGCTGGAACGGAGGCGATGTGGGACATTGTCCTGAGCGAGCGGTTGGGCCATTTGGGCAAGGAAGTGATGTACGCGGTGGCGACGGATGATTCGCATCGGTACCACACGGAGGATCCTCGGAGCAGTACCGTTGGGCACGGTTGGGTGGTGGTGCGTGCGGAGCGGTTGGAGGCGGGGGCCTTGGTGGATGCGATGAATCGGGGCGATTTTTACGCTTCGACGGGGGTGTCGTTGAGGGAGGTGAAGCGTGCGGACGGGGTTCTTTCGGTGGAGGTCGAAGCGGAGGCGGGGGTGGAATACACGATTGAGTTCGTCGGGACACGGAGGGGGTACGATCGGGTGAGTCATCCGGTGATGGATGCGAAGGGCGGGGAGATGCGGGTGACGCGCCGTTACAGCGCGGACGTTGGGACGGTTCTGGCAACGGAGCACGGGGCGAGGGCTGAGTACCGCTTGCGGGGGGACGAGTTGTACGTGCGTGCTCGGGTGACCTCGTCGCGGGAGCAGCAGCGGTCGCCGGTTGCCGGGGACAAGGAGCGGGCGTGGACTCAGCCGCTCGTGGGCGGGTTGAAGTGAGTTCGCGGAGTGGTTGGCGAACAAAAAAAGGTGGGCCCTAAAGCCCACCTTCGAAAGTGTCGTTGGATGCGACCGACGGGGCCGCATTGTTGAGAGCCGATTACGCCTCAGGAGTGGTTTTACGAAGGCCAACGACTTTTTCGCCGGTCTTGTACTGGCCGCGTTTCTTAAGCAGTTCGACGCGTTCGAAGCGCTTGAGAACGTTGCGCTTAGCGGTGATGGTGCTGGCTCCTTTGAGGCTGCTGTGTTGAGACATAAAAACGTGAAGTTAAGTGGGGAAGAGTACGACAAAAGGACTGAATGGGAAGGACAAAAGGCACTCGGGAGAGGTCCCATGTTGCCTCATTGAAGCGGACACCGAGAAGAAAACCTGAGGAGGCGCGCGATGTGCGTTTGGGGCCGATCTGCGGGGCGGGTTGCGGTTTGGCGAAGGCACTGAATGTGTTCTGAAGGCCAGGGTAGATCGCTTTTGAGCGGTTTCCGGAGAGTGGATCTGGCGCTGGCCCTTCGGTCCATTGCCGGGGAGATTCTTGGGACGTTGACCCAGGCTGGTCTGTTTCGCCGCAGGTGGCCCGTTTTATAATTGGTGGAATCGGGGGCGTTGCAAACCGCGGAATCCGAGAGAAAGGCATCATTTTTCGAGTGACGGTTGCTCTCCTTTGGAAATGGCGTGTTGCAGGCTGCGGTGTCTTTCGGAGAACAATCTCGAGAAACGGAGTGAAATTGAGCAGGTGAGTCAGTTACCTCACTCCGGTGGCTGCGTTCAGAATGAAGGACTGGACCGTTTCGCATAATGACTCTGGGTTTACATCGGTCGAGGCCGTTGGGATGATGCACCTCAGGTTGTCGCTACTTGTGCCAAACCCGAGCCCGTGAAGGTGAACTCCTTGTTGGGTGAAGTCCTCGACGGTTGTTTCAGGAGTTTCGAGCTCTTTGTTTGTAATGTCTGCATCGGTGAAGACCCAAACATGACGGTCCCTCTCGGGGCGTTCCGTGATGCAGTTGATACAGAGGCGGAGTGCGGCAAAAATTTTCGTTCCTCCATCGGGTTGTCCGATGGAGAGGAGTGATTGGCGTGTTTCGGGGGAGTCTGGGGTGTCCCAATCGATGAGCAGTGAAGATTCGCGATTGAACGTGATAATTGCGTGGGGTATGCGAGTTCTAAGAGAGACTTCGCGCATGATAATCATTGATTCTAGGCAGTTTCTGGCGCGGCCCTCCGCCTTCATGGAACCGGAGATATCGATTGCGAAGAGGAAAGCGGGTTCAGGGGTTGTTGGTCGGTTACGCCTGGCCCAAAGGGAGGTGTATCTTCGTCGGTCAGCGCTGAACTGGAGAGCGGCGGGCATGTGGACCCGGTCGCCATGGGGAAGGTTTTTTAGGCATTCGAGACTACGGTTGAGTCGCATGTTTTCGATAAGCACGTTTCCGATGCGATCAATCATGGCCGAGCGCCTAGCGACGATTTCCAAGTAGTTGGGATGGTCTGCGGAAGCGATAGTGCGCCTCGATCTGCGATGATTGGGGTTCTTATTCTGGGGTTGCGTCGGGCTGGAGGACGCGCCTGTGGCGATTCCGGCGGACGGCATAAACTCCTTCGGAACGGCCGGCTGTCCGTGTTTTTCGACGAGTTGCAGGTAAACGGGCAGGATTTCCTTTTGGACGATGCGCCATGACTCGAGTTGGCTAAGGATAGCTACGCAATCGAGCACGGAGTGGAGCTCAGGGATTTGGATTTTTGTTTTTTCGACAATCGAGAGAGGGGCGAGCCGCTTGAGATGCTCCTGTACGTGTGCTTTCCCAATGATTCCCCCTGGGGGGCGGGCGTCCGCGACTCGGTTGATGGCATCTTTGACGAGTTTGGCCGCGGCTAGTCCCGCAGGGTGGAGCCCTTGCGGGAGAGTGAGGTTTTGGCCGTAGAAGTACGTTGCTTCGATGAAAGCGTTTGCTGGATTCGCAGCTGAGGAGGGGGTGACTGGTTGCTTGTGGGCGTCGGCGTAAGCAATTTTTCGCCAATCAGCTGCGCCTGGAAATCGGTCAACAATCCACCGTTCAATTCGAATATCCTCGATTGCATTGAGGAGAAAGAGGATGTCATTTCTCGCCTTGTGGTGATCGGCAGTGAGGAGGTGGTATCGGGTGATTGCGACGTGGGCGGCTTCGTGGAGAACGATCCATACGTTATGCTCCCATGGTTTTGAGATGAGATCCTGCTCGGGGATTTCGATGATTCGATCGACCCAGTTGAAGCACCAGTTTTCTCCGAACTGGACTGTCAGGTTCGCCTGTTGAGAGGCGATACTGGCAGTCGCGAGTGCATTTTGTACGGCGTGTCGTGCTGTGGTCGCAGTGAGTGATTGTGACATGGGTGAACGTGATACGATTCTGTTTATCAAATGGTTGCGGCCTTCAGGATATTAACGATGGCTCGCCGATCCGCTTGGTCTGACACTTTGTTGAGGTAGAACAACCGGAGACCTTGTTGGATGAGATTTTGGTCTTTTGCTGACTGCGGGTTGCGTTCGAGTGAGGAGTTCACGAAGGCGAGCAGGTTGAGGAGGGTCCGGCGGGTGAAGGTGTATCGCTCCTTTCGATGTCTTCCTAGCGAAGGGGCGGATCCGTCCACACCGGCGGCCTTGGAGATTCCTGCGTGAAACGTCGCAACACGTTCCAGCGTGGTGTTGAGGGAGGGGAGCTTTTGCCAGTGAGGAAATGCGGGGGTGGACGGGCGGGACTGATAGACTTGTTGCCC
>JBIIXW010000195.1:0-4321 GCA_044347165.1 Chthoniobacteraceae bacterium | reverse complement strand
CGAGTTCCAAAAAGGCGACCGCAAACTCGGTCTCAACGCCAAGCTCGGCTACTTCAGCCAGCACCGCGCCGCCACCCTCGACCCCGACAAATCCGTCCTCCAAGAAGTCATGGATTGCGCCAGCGCTACCGGCGACCTCCAAGAAACCGACGCGCGCGCCATGCTCGGCAGCTTCCTGTTCCGAAAGGACGATATCCACAAGAAAACCAGCGTGTTAAGCGGCGGCGAAAAAACGCGTTTGAACCTCATCAAGTTCCTCGTCGATCCGCCCAACCTGCTGTTGATGGACGAGCCAACCACCCACCTCGACATCATCACCGTCGAATCCCTCATCCTCGCCCTCGAAAAATACGAAGGCACCCTCGTCTTCATCTCGCACGACGTGCACTTCATCCGAAAACTCGCCACGAAAGTGCTCCACGTCAAAAACGGGAAAGTCACCGGCTACCCCGGCGGATACGATTACTTCCTCGAAAAATCCGGCGGCCTCACCGACGACCGCGCCGCCGTGGTTGGATAATGTTCAATCCCTCTTCTGCACAACGCGTTCGCGAATCGCGCTTCCCCGCTCCGGCTCTCCCACCCATCCTTCAACGACGTGCTTCACTGAGGCGGACAAGAATGTCCGCCCTCCGACAAGTCTTCTCTCCAACCCACCCTCCCAAAATGCGTTCCAACCACTCCACCCTCACCCTGCTCGTTACAACCCTGCTCGCGCTTCCCGCGTTCGCCGCCGATGTTCCCGCAGAGCCGCTCGCGAAAAAGGGGCGTCTGCTTTTCTCTGACGATTTTTCCAAATCCACCGGCGACGCGCCGTGGCACAAGGTCGTGCCCACCTTCACCTTCGAAAATGGAGTGCTCAAAGGCACGCAAACCCGGGACAAAGACGAACCCGCCGCCAACGGCAAGCCCGCCACCAAGGCGCATGCCGCCGTGCACGGCCTCGAAATCCCAACAAAAGATAGCATCGTCGAAGTCCGGATCCGGTTCGAAGGCGCCACTATGCTCGATGTCGAGTTCGACGACCGCCAATACAAAGGCGCCCACTATGGCCACATCTGTCGCGCTCAAGTCCGCCTCGACGGCGTCACCCTCATCGACGAGCGCGACGGCACCATGCGAAACGATATCCGCGAAATGCGCATGGACCCCGCCCGAAAAGCCGAAGCCGACAAACTCCTCGTCGGACGAACCGCCCGTTTCCCCGTGAAACTCGAAAAAGAAACGTGGTACACGCTCACCGTCGAAACAGTTGGCGAAGAAATGCGCGTGAGCATCGATGGAAAACCCGTCGGCTACCTCAAATCCTCCGGAATCGCCCACGCCACCAAATCCAAAATCGAGCTCGGCTGCGCCGGTAAAGACGGTCTCTTCGACGACATCAAAGTCTGGGAAGCCCAGCGATAACCCAAGCGCCAACAACGGTCCCGCTCGCCATGACCGCACCCTCCCCAGAAGCCGCACTCCTCGAACTCCGCGCCATCATGGCCCGATTGCGCGCGCCCGACGGGTGTCCGTGGGACCGCGAACAGACCCACCTCTCGCTGCGCTCCTCGCTCATCGAGGAGGCCTACGAAGTCGTCGAAGCCATCGAGCGCGGAGTGGACTCCGAGCTTTGTGAAGAACTCGGCGACCTCCTGCTCCAAGTCGTTTTTCACGCGCAACTGGCCGAAGAAGAAAATCGCTTTTCGTTCGCTGAAATCGCCCAAGCCATTTCCAAAAAACTGATTCACCGCCACCCCCACGTGTTCGGCACAGAACACGCCCCCGACGCCCAAGCCGTCGTCACCCGCTGGGAAGAAATCAAGCGCGCTGAAAAAGGTGTCTCCCCTTCGTCCGCGCTGGACGGTGTATCGGAGGCCATGCCCTCACTGCTTCACGCCGCAAAAATCCAAAAACGCGCTGCCTCCAAAGGCATGGATTGGCGTGAACCGGAGCCCGTCATTGAAAAAGTTCGGGAAGAACTCGGTGAAGTGACCGACGCCCTCGCTCAAGGCGAACCGCAGAACCGGTTGGAGGAAGAACTCGGCGACCTCCTCTTCGCCACGGTCAATCTTGCACGAAAACTCAAGGTCGACCCCGACATCGCCCTGCGCCGTGCAACCCGCAAGTTCTCCACCCGTTTCCGCGCCGTCGAACAGCTCGCCCAGCAGCGCGGCATCCCCATGGAAACCGCCCCCCTCTCCGCCCTAGACCACCTCTGGAACGAGGTGAAGTAACCCCGGAGGGCGGGTTTTCAACCCGCCTCCCCGCCTCCCCGCCTCCCCTCCCCCCTCCCTACCGCACCTGAATCGGCGGAAATGAAAACTCCACCGCGTGCGGCGAGCCCAGCCGACTCCGCGGCATCGTGCCCCGCACCGTCAACCCAATCTCCTTCGGAACTCGCGTCACATCCGGTCCCGGCGGGAAAATCACGGCATAAACCACCACCTGCGATCCGTCCGGCAGCGTCAACCCGGGCTCGGTTACCCCCGTGAGTGTCAAAGCCTGCCCGCCAAAAGCCGCAATCGATCCACCGTCCGCACTCCAAATCGCCACTGCATTGTTGAGCGTCGAAGGCCGTACCATCCCCACCGCCACCGTCACCGATCCATCCGAACCCGCTCTTACCCACGCCGGCGGCGCCATCGGCAACTCAAACCGCGCTCGCGGAGCCGCACTCCCAGTGACCGCCAACCACGTCGACTTGAAAAAGCCCAACCCCAGCTCGCCATCAGCCCCATACCCAATCGGACAAAGCGTCATCGTATTCGACACCAGCAGCGATTGCGCATTCCCCGCCACCCCATGCACCCAGCGAACATTCCCGTGATAAGGCGGAAGATACTGGGGCACATACTGGTTTGTATTCAACGTCCCACATTGTCCATGCACGTTGTTACCCCACGCGTAAGCATCTCCCGCCGTGGTTAAGGCAATCGCATGACTCCGACCGTATGACACTGACCGGAAGGTCTGACCCATCAATGATGCCACCCGCAACGGTGCCAAAACAGACTGCCCCGTCTTCGCATGCCCCAACTTCCCGTTCTCACTAAAACCCCACGTCGCCAACTTGCCCGCCGAATCAATCGCCGCACTCGCCATCACCCCTGCATCCACCACCCTCCAACTCTCCTTGCCCACCGCAACCGGTTGTAAACTGCCCACCCGATTCCCCGTCCCCAACTGCCCCATCCCATTATCCCCCCAAGCCATCATCTCCCCACTCACGGCCCCCACCGTGCGCGCACGAATCCCCAAACTATGACGGTCACCCGCCGACGCAGAAAGCCAATGATCCGTCACCCCCCCAATCCGCACCGGCTCGAACCGCGCCTCCTGCGACCCATCCCCAACCTGCCCATACCCATTTCCTCCCCAACCCCACAACTCCCTTAACCCAGACCCGTTCACCCGAATCCCCAGCGCATGCTCACGCCCCGCCGAAACACTCACCCAACCCGTCATCCCAGATACCCGCACCGGCACCGCACTCCACGCGCCAGTCCCGTCCCCCATCTGCCCCGCCCCGTTCACCCCCCAACCCCATAACGTCCCGTCCGACGCAATCGCCACTGTAAACGACTCCCCAGCACTCACATCCAACCACTTCTGCTCTGGCATCACCGGCTGCGGCGTCGCCAATAACGCGTCACCCCCCGTCCCAGTCTGCCCCGCATCGTTCAACCCCCAGCCCCACATCGTCCCATCAAATCGAATCCCCATCACATGCGACGCAAAGTTCGCAGGCCCCCCACTCTCCCGATGCCGCGAAGCACTCACCCGCCGGTACGCACTCATATCCACCGAAGTCACTAAAAACGCGCGCACCACCGGCGGTGCCGGCATAAACGTCGAATTCCCCGCCTGCGTCGCCCGTAACACCACCAACCCCGTCATCCCAGGAATCAACGTCACCGTACGCCCCGCAACCCCTCCCAACGTCACCACGTCACCACCCCTCAAAATATCCACCGTCACCGGTAAACCCGACCCCGCCGTCGCCACCAAATCAAACGGACGATCCCCCACCCGCCTATTCGGTACCGTCCGAAAGTTAATCACCTGCGAACGCGCCGCCCCCGCCACCGTCACCGGCCCAATCTCTCGCGTCGCCACACTCCCTGAAACCGTCTCCCGCACCGTCACCGCATATCGCCCCGACGACGACGCCGTCACGCGCCCCACCGTCAACACACTCTCCCACAAACCCTCACCAGCCACCCCAATTTCGCGATTCACAATCGAAACCGCATCCGACCTGGTCGCCACCCCACCACTCCATCCCGCACCATCATGCACCAACCCAACCCCTCCCCGATACCATCCCACCGTCAAC
>JBIIXW010000194.1:0-4329 GCA_044347165.1 Chthoniobacteraceae bacterium | reverse complement strand
GCCTGCTTGGAGGAGTGGGGCGGCGAACTCGTGCGCGACGCCGTGGGGGAGGGCGAGGAGGGCGGTGTTTGCACCGGATTGGATGATTGCTTCGGTGGTGGAGGGGATGAAGAGGAGTTCGGCGCCGGGGATTCCGGTGAACTTGGGGAAGACGGAGGCGATGGATTGTCCGGCGTATTGGCGGGAGGAGACGGCGGTGAGTTTGGCGTGGGGGTGGCGGAGGAGAAGGCGAACGAGTTCTTCGCCGGAGTAGCCGCTGGCTCCGATGATGGCGACGCGGGAGTCGGTGTTCATGATGGCTGGGAGGGTAGGGGAGAGCGGGGCATGAGGGGGAGTGGAATCGTGGGCTGGGAAGGGGTTTTGGGTTTTCGTGTGGGTGTGTTAGTGATGCGGAATGGTTTTTCGGATTGATCCGCACGTGCACACGTATTTTTCGGCGGACGGGTTGGGTTCGCCGGAGGAGATGGTGGCGGCGGCGCGTGCGGCGGGGTTACATGGGATGGTGGTGACGGATCACGATGTGACGTTTGGGTGTACGGCGTTGAGGGAGGCGGGGTTGATGCGGGGCGACGGGTGTGCGGTGGACGGTTTTTTGGTGATTCCGGGGTGTGAGGTTTCTACGGCGGAGGGGCATTTATTGTGTTGGGGGGTGGATGTGCCGTGGTTGCGGCATGCGCCGGCTTTGGAGGTGGCGAGGATTGTTCGGGGTTTGGGAGGGGTGGTGGTGCCAGCGCATCCGTATGACCGGATGAGGGCGGGGATTCGGGAGGCGGTTTTGGATGGGTTTGAGTGGGATGCGGTGGAGGTTTTGAATGCGGCGACGTGGAGTCGTTCGCGGAATGGGAAGGCGCGGGGGTACGCGGGTCGGCGTGGGTTACCGGGAACGGCTGGGAGCGACGCGCATCATCCGGCTG
Source organism: Chthoniobacteraceae bacterium (assembly GCA_044347165.1). GTDB lineage: Bacteria > Verrucomicrobiota > Verrucomicrobiia > Chthoniobacterales > Chthoniobacteraceae > JBEEPE01. The sequence goes on along the minus strand of JBIIXW010000194.1, from coordinate 3,415 downwards.
CGTTGGGGAGTGCGTGGACGGAGGTGGAGGCGGGGGAGTTGACGGTGGCGTCCTTTTTAGGGGCGGTTCGTGCGGGGGCGGTTCGTCCTGTGGGGCGGACTTTGCCTGCGGCGGAGATTTTCCGAAAAACGTTTTTCAACTGGTTCCGGGTTTTTGGCCGCGGATATCACCTGCGCCGGCGTGCGATGCGGGAGGCGGGGTTGCGCTGATTTGCGGGGCGCTGGGGTTGGTTTAGATCATGGGGAAGCTCACTGGGGCTACCTGGGTGGCCGGGTATTCGCGGAGGTGCTGGGTGAAAAGTTGGACGGGGAGCGACTTTGCGACGTTGCGACGGGTGACCGAGCCGAGGGTTCTGGTGATGGGCGGGCCGGCGAGTTTGAGGCGGACGAGTTCGCCCCGTTGGAGTTCGTCGCGAACGGCGGTTTCTGGAAGGATGGAGATGGCGTTTTCGACGAGGACCGCGCGTTTGAGGGTTTCGACGGTATCGAACTCGAGGTGGGGGGTGAAGGTGACGCCGGCGTTGGCGAGGTGACGGTCGATGACTTTGCGGGTGGGCAGGTCGGCCGTGAATGCGATGAATTTGTGGATGCCGATGAGGCAGGGGGTGATTTCGGGTTCGTTGGCGAGGGGGCTATTCGGGGAGCTGATGAGGATGAGTTCATCATTTCCGAAGGCCTCGATTTCGACGCCGGTGCGGCGAGTGGGGAATGCGACGAGTCCGAGGTCGGCTTTGCCGGAGAGGACGTGGCGGTAGATGTCGGTGGAGCGGTGGTATTCGGTCGAGACTTCGATGCGCGGGAATCGCGAGCGGAACTGGCGAAGGACGGGTGGCAGGTTGTGCAGGCCGATGGTGTGAACGGCGGCGATGCGAAGGGCTCCGGTTGCGGATTGGGGAAGGCTGGAGATTCGGACGTGAATGTCTTCGAAGATATTGAGGATGTCGCGAGCGGCTTGGTAGAACAGTTCTCCTTCAGGGGTGAGGGCTACGCCGCTGCGGAGTCGTTCGAGGAGGGGCACACCAAAACGTTTTTCGAGCGAACTGATTTGTTGAGAGACGGCGCTCTGGGAGATTTGATTGAGCGTTGCGGCGCCGGAGAACCTGCCGGTGGAAATGAGGTCGCAAAAGATTTTGAGCGTCTCGATTTGCATGGGGTCGGGTTGAGTTCAAAAATCTATAGGGAAAGTGGAAATAGTAAAATCAATTGAGCTGTAATGTCCTTGCTTCAGGAGAGTTTAGAATCAGTTTTAGGTGATGTTAAAAATGCGGAACTGCGTGCGGGCCGCGTTGTTGGAAGCGTTCGCTTGATTGCGGTGTCTAAGGCGCATCCGCCGGAGTCGGTTCGAGCTTTGCGTGATGCGGGACAGCGCGACTTTGGGGAGAACCGGGTTCAGGAGGGGCGAGCGAAAGCGGAGTTGGCTGGGGGCGGGGTTTGCTGGCATTTTTTAGGGCACTTACAGCGGAACAAGGTGCGGATGGCGTTGGGGGTGTTTGAGTGGATTCACGGGGTGGATTCGTTGGAAGTTGCGCGGGATATTGACCGGATTGCGGGCGAGGAGGGGTGTCGGCCGAAGGTGTTGCTCGAGGTGAATCTCGCGGGGGAGGCGACGAAGTTTGGGTTTCGTCCGGAGGCTCTGGAGGCAGCCTTCGAGGATTTACTGGCTTTGAGCCGGTTGGAGGTGCACGGCTTGATGATTATCCCGCCGCCGGTGCCGGAACCGGAGATGGCGCGGGGATATTTCGCGGGGTTACGGGAGTTGCGGGATCGGCTGGAGGGTCGGTTTGGGGTGCGGCTGCCGGAGTTGTCGATGGGGATGAGCGGGGATTTTGAGGTCGCGATTGAGGAAGGGGCGACGATGGTGCGGGTCGGGACCGCGTTGTTTGGTGAGCGGCAGGGAAAGGCGTGGCGTCCGGAGTCGGAGTGAGCTTGAGCTTTGCACGTGAGCGGGTGGTGCTAAGCACAATGATGTATGGGAAATCATCCTCAGCCGGTGTTGGTGCAGGTGGTCGGTCAGGAGTTGGCCATTGCGTGGAACGATGGAACGGAGGCTTATGTACCGTTGGAGACGCTGCGACGGGCCTGTCCGTGTGCGGTTTGTCAGGGTGAGGCGGACGTGATGGGGCGGGTGGATCGTCCGGAGGTAAAGATTGGGGATGCGGGGTATGTGTTACGGGGGTTTCGGTCGATTGGGGGGTATGCGATCCAGCCTCAGTGGGGGGATGGGCACGATACGGGGCTGTATTCCTACGGGTATTTGCATGGGTTGGGGCGTTTGATGGCGGGGGGGACGGATGCTGAAACGGTTTGATTTGGGGGTGTTGGCGGAAAACGGGTTGCGCCGTGGCTTTACGACGGGAAGCGCGGCGGCGGCTGCGGCGTTGGCGGCGGTGTTGCGGTTGGCGCGAGGGGAGGCGGTGGGCGTGGTGGATGTTCCGATGCCGGACGGGGAGCATTTTTTGCGGATTGCGATTCGTGGGACGGGCGAGTTGGAGGAAGGAGGGGTTTGGGCGGAGGTGGAGAAGGACGGGGGCGACGATCCGGACCAGACGCATCGCGCGGTGATTCGGGTGGTGGTTCGTCGGAATGAGGGGTTGGGGATACGGTATTTGCGGGGTGAGGGGGTTGGGGTGGTGACGCGTCCGGGCTTGCGTGTGGCGGTGGGTGAACCGGCGATTAACCCCGTGCCGCGGGGGATGATTGCGGCGGCGGTGGAGACGGTGGATGCGGGATTGGATTTTGATGTGGAGGTGGGCTGTCTGGGGGGGGAAGCGATTGCGCGGCGGACGTTTAATCCGCGCCTGGGCATTGAGGGTGGGATTTCGATTTTGGGGACGACAGGTGTGGTTGAGCCGAAGTCGATGCTCTCGTTTCGAGCGTCGATTGAGGTTTACGTGCGGGTGGCGATGGGGGAGATGGCGCCGGAGATTGTTCTGACGCCGGGCAATCTGGGGCAGCGGTTTGCGCGATCGGAGTTGGATTTACCGACGCATCGGGTGGTGCAGATGAGTAACTTTGTGGGGTTTGCGCTGGGGTGTGTGTCGGAGTGTGTTCGGGAGCGGGGCGAGCGGTTGCGCCGGTTGTGGGTGGTGGGGCATCCGGGGAAGCTCTGCAAGGTGTTGGGGGATGTTTGGGACACCCATTCGTCGGGGGGACTTTCTGCGGTGGATGCATTGCGAGGCGGCGGTTTCGCGCTTTTTGAGAACGGTGCGGTTGGGGCGGTCGCGTCCGTGGAGGAGTTGATTTTGACGATGGCAGGTTTTGAGGCGGAGGTGCGGGACGGCTTTTGGCGTTCCGTTTGCGATCGGATTGCGGGGTGTGTGGGTGGGCGGACGGAGGGGGTGGGAGAGGTGCGGGTGGTACTTTTTGGATTGGACGGCTTGCGGTTGGGAGAGGGCGGGTGGGTTGCGGATTGAAAA